>DMBB01000075.1 GCA_003446295.1 Erysipelotrichaceae bacterium | reverse complement strand
GATGAAAACTTCATCGGCTCAATGCTTTTGCGCAGAAAGCTTTCATTCATGTTCACAGGCGTATTGGATTCCCGATGAAACAGATATCGTGTTTCCAGGACCACTGCCTGCGGCTGCTGGTATTTCAGCGCTTCCTTCAGCCAGTAATAACTGATGAAGGGACTCTGCTGTTCAGAGGACAGGCTGTAGCTGCGAATGCCTGTTTTATCATAGATGACCTGCGGATCAAACGCATTGACCGCAAACGAACTGCCGAAGAACAGAACGTCGACGGAGTCACGTTCCATTTTGTAAAACTGGCGGAATGTTGATGTCGTCGGCCAGTTGGAATTCCTGTAAGTATATACAGGCTTCATCTTCTCGTTCACTGCCAAAAGCAGTCCGGTCACGATCCCGGCAAACAGGATGCATTTCAATACATACTTCATGAACCGTTTCATCAGAAGCCTCCGTAAATAAAATCCTGCGCATGAAATCCGGAGCCGTAGGCACCGAAGATCAGGATCGAAAAGATCAGGCAGATGAGGACCGTCCATCTGACAGGAAGCGGTCTTTTCAGCAGTTCATCGCTCAACGAGGATCTGCGCTGACGAAGTGATGCACAAAGCAGGATCAGGCAGGACAGTGCCAGCACTGCCATGTCATAGCCGTCGATTGCAAGTTCTGACCATCCCGCAGTACCGGAATGTTTGAACAGTCCCAGGATCATAACAGCTGCCGCACGCAGGCCCTGGGCACGGAAAAAGATCCATCCGATCATGACCAGAAGATCTGTGATCAGGATGCGCACAGCCTTGGGAAGTCTCTCGTAATTCTGAGGCAGGAGCGATTCAGCAATCTGCAGGCCTGCATGGTACATGCCCCAGACCAGATACTGCACAGCCCCTCCATGCCAGAGACCCGATACCAGGAATGTGACACAGAGGTTGATGTATTTCCTGAGTGTTCCGCGCCGGCTGCCTCCCAGCGGGATATATACATAGTCACGCAGCCAGGAGCTGAGGGAGATATGCCATCTTCTCCAGAAATCACGGATCGATACGGAGAAGTACGGATGGTCAAAGTTGTCTGCCAGACGGATGCCGAAGATCAAGGATACACCCTGTGACATCGTTGTGCAGGACAGGAAGTCCGCATACAGCTGGATGCTGTAGAGAATGCCTGCCAGCCAGATATATCTGCCGGAGAATGACGCATAGTTCTCAAACACGGCACCGACAACCGGTGCAGCATGATCAGCGATCATATATTTCAGGAACAGGCCGCCAATGACCAGATAGATCCCCTTTGTGACCTGCTGTTCATCAAAATCATGCCCTTCTTCCAGCTGAGAGGAAAGCTGACCATAACGAGGGATCGGGCCCTGTATGATCTGCGGGAAGAACGACGCAAAGAGCACGAATTTCGCAAAATGTTTCTGTGGAGTGATCTTACCGCGCGCAATGTCGGACAGATAGGCGCACAGCTGCATCGTATAGAAGGAAATGCCGACCGGCAGCACCCAGGAATTCCACTGTCCGTGCAGCAGGAAATCACGTGCCCTGTTTGCCATAAGCGGACACAGCAGAATGATCCAGCCGATGCTCAGAAGAACGTTCCGTTTCTGACCGGAAGCACGTTCCAGCAGGATCCCCATGCCGAAGGTGATCGCTGTGGTCAGCAGGAAAAACAGCACCAGTACGATACTTGAAGAGACCAGATAATAAAACAGCATGGATCCGGCCAGCAGGACCAGATACCTGTGCTGTTTCGGTACAAGATAGTAAAAGACAGACAATACAGCGATCATCAGAAAATATGCAGGTGCTGTATAGCTCATGACTGTCCCCCTTATATACGTGAATTATTGTATCTGTTTTTGGGCAGAAAGAAAACATGATGCCTGTGTGTGCATCATGGTTTCAGTGACTTCCATCTCGTATCAATGGCTTTTATGATCCGCTTGGGGGAAAGATCATGGAAGATGTAGTTGAACATCCTCTCCCTGCTTCCTCTGACTTCTGTATTGATGCCTCTCTTTGACACATCGATCGGGAGCTGTTCCCGTTCGATCAGTTCCACAGCACTCTGATTCCATTTACCGTGGTTCAGTGCACCGCCTCCGTCAATGTCATAGACAAATACATGGTTGTCAGGCTCTGCGCAGTAGAACTTCTGATCCTTATAACGGAAAGAACGCTTGCTGCCGAGTGTTTCAAACATCCAGGCATTCTCATGCGGACGCATATCCTTGAGCAGAGCTTCCCTTCTCCATATCGCGGCCTGGCAGCTCATGCGGTATTCCCCGTTCTGGGGACGCAGTTCAAATCCGGGATATCCGCTCGGCAGATTTGCCCCGAAGCGGATATGAGAGAAGTTGAAGCATGTGATCTGCGGATCCTGATCCATCCATCGGATGCAGTTTTCAATCTGTTTTTCATCGACCGGTCCTTCCAGGAAGAAGTCATCCAGCAGGAAGATCACATAATCCGTTGTGATCCGTTCAAATGCCTTCATCTGCAGCTCGGACCAGGTGGGAATGGTGCCTTCCGGGTACAGGTCCAGTGTTCTGATATCCAGACCTTCAAATGAATACTTTTTGCTTTCCGTGATCAGTACGATCGGGATATCCGGATCCCAGTATTTTTTCAGCAGTGTGAAAAACGGATCCCAGAGATCACTGTATTTATCACAGCTGCTGATGGCCAATGTTGCGTTTTTCATAGACTTCATTCCTCATTCAGTATATCGATCAGGTTATGGTAGAACGATGAGAGCGTGCGGTCACGGCTGATCAGACGTGCGCCTTCCTGCAGCTGCGCGCATTTTTGCGGATCATTCAGCAGATCATCAACAGCGCTGCAGATGGAATCAGCCAGGTGTTCATCATTTTCCAGCATGACGGCACATGTTTCATCCGCATACTCGGGAATACCGCCCATCGTCGTTGTGATCAGCGGACGCTGCATTCTCAAACACTCGATCACAGCCAGCGGGGCTGCATCTTCACAGGTAGAGGGCATGCAGACGACATCACCCATGCAGTAGTAGACCGGTACCTGATCATGATCGACATATCCTGTGAAGATCACTCTGTCTTCACCGATCTCCTTTACCAGTCCATACAGCTCATCTTCATACGGGCTTCTCGCATTGTCTCCGAAGTTCAGGCTGCCGACGATCACCAGCACGCAGTCATCCCTGTTCAGTTTTTTGAACGCCTGCATCAGTTCCCTGACGCCCTTGCCTTCCATAAGTCTTCCCAGGAAGAGGATGACTTTGCGGTCTATCACATTCAGTTTTTCCCGGACTGCCTGCACATCCGCTTCCGTAACGTTCGCAGGATCAAACAGCGTCTCATCCACGACATTCTTCAATACAGCAAACTTTTCGTCAGTGTATTCCGCGCCGATATTCTTTGCGAACGCATTGCCGATGAACCTGCTTACGCAGATCACCTTTTTCGCGTCTTTGGCTAGCTGTTCTGCCTTTGCATATTTTTCCGGATGGTTATGCAGGTGGAAGTAGTACTTCCCGGCATATTTCTCAGCATTGTTCTGATACTTCAGGACCCACAGTGAAGCCATCTGGTTCTCGAAGATCACTGCGTCATAATCATTTTCATGAAGCTTGACTGCACACTGGTACAGATAATCGATCCTCTGGAATGTCGTCTTGAAAGACAGATGATTGACATAGTCCAGGATGTCATACGCAACGTAATGGAACGCTTTGTCCAGCGCGATCCAGTGTTTGCGGGGCTTGATGAATTCAAAATGAACAGACGGATACCTGACGCCTGCCTTTAATGCAAGGGGATCATAGATGCTGAAAAGCGTCAGATCCATCTCCCCGAATATCTCGTTTTCCTTCAGGATCAACTCCGTAAGTGCTTCTACCGCACCTCCGCGCACGGCAGGCACCGGAAAAGCACCGTTGGTGATGAAAGCCACACGTTTGCGTCCTGACATCATGACTCCTTTTTCGTCTCCTGCAGTTCCTTCTGAAGAGACGCTACCTTGTAGTTCAGCTTCCTGATATCTTCATTCATTCTGCTGATCTTCAGGAATGAATAATAGCTCAGCAGAAACAGGACCGCTGTCATGGCAAGGAACACAAAGTTGCTGACGGACTGGAAGCCGATCGCATCCGCGATCGATCCGGCAAGCTCCGGCCAAAGACCGATCAGCAGAATGATGGCTGCCATTGTGATCCAGAGGACTGCATAATGAACATCCATGCTGGATTTCACGGAACTGTAGATAATAAATACAAGCACAAGCAGTGAACCGCCGATCAGGGCAGCTCTGAGTGCTGCGGGAATATATACCATAATCAATACTCCTTACCACTGCAGAAACAGTATGGACATCAGGATCGTATACATATAACGGGCTGTTTTCAGGGGGCTGCGGAAGAAATAGCTGGCGCCTTCCGTTCTCTCCTGCATGTTGACCTGTGTTTCCGCATATTTATAGCCTCTGTGCAGGACGTATGTCAGTGCATCCGGCTCAGCGATGAAATTCATGTTCTTGGCAAAGTCTTCCAGCGTCTTTTTTCCCAGGGCACGCATGCCGGAGGTCGGATCCGTAACGGTGATCCCTGTCTTGAGTTTGATCGCCCAGCAGATCAGCCTGGAGCCAAGCATACGCATGGTCAGCGGTTTTTTCTGGTCAATGAAGCGGGATCCCACGACGTAGTCATATCCTTCTTCGATCTTCTCGACAAGATTCCTGATATAGACCGGCGGGTGCTGTCCGTCTCCGTCCACAACAAGCGCAGCGTCATATCCGTGGTCATGTGCATACATGAAGCCCATTTTTGTCACTGCGGCAAGACCTGCGTTGACCGTGAGATCCAGATGGCTGAACCCCTTTTCCGCCAGCATCTGCGCACTATTGTCAGTGGAGCCGTCGTTGATGACAATATAATCCCAGCCTTCGGCAGTGATCTTCGGGATCAGCACAGGCAGGTTTTTTTCTTCGTTGTATGCAGGAACTATAATTAATACTTTCATCGTTTTATCCTTGTTATCGAAGTATATGATATCATATTAAGAGCTGTTGAAGGAAAGGAAGTCTATGAAACGCTGTCTGGTCATACCCGCAACATTTTTCCCGTACAACGATACGAATTCACAGATCGTATACAAGCATCTGCGTCTTTTGGACATGGAATATGATGTATGCGCGCTGAGAAACTATCCTGAAGAAAAACAGCTGCAGGATGATCTTGACCGTGATCCCAATTACGCAAAATTTCACGTTACATGGGCTGATGAATACAACAATGTATGGTTCAACATCAAAAACGTCAATCTGATCAAAGCGCTCCGCCATATGAAGAAATATGTGGAAACGGCTGTGCAGATGTATGACGGACAGGATTATGTATATACGATGACATGGCCATGCTATACGACAAGAACCGGCGTCATCCTGAAGAAAGAACGGCCTGCCGTGAAATGGATCGCCGCATTCTCTGATCCGATCAACCATAATCCGTATATGTTTGATGAGGAAACATACAGGAATTACTCCCTGCCTGAGAAAGCTGCCTTCAATGCATATCTGAAGTACTATGTCGTAGCCCAGGATGAGGCGAACGCCCTTGAACAGGCAGATCTGCTGGTATTCATCAGTGAAGAACTGCGTGACTTCATGATCGAACAGTATGTGAAGTACTTCGGCAAGGTATCTGAGGAAAGCATCCGCAGAAAGTGCATGGTCGTTCCGCTGAATTATATTCCTGAATGGAATATGGTAAAGCCCGTACAGAAAGCAGCTGCAGATGATACATATACACTTTCTCATTTCGGCAGGATCTACGGACTGCGCATCATTGAGGAATTCATATATGCCGTCAAGCTGTTCACAGAACGCTATCCTCAGCAGAAGTTCATGATCGAACAGTACGGGGAATTCCGGAAGACTGACCGCAGGCTGATCCATCAGCTGGGTCTTGATCCGTATTTTGCGATCAGTGAAAAGATCCCGTATGAGGAGTGCATTCAGAAAATGAATGAAAGCGACGGCGTTCTGCTGTTTGATACGATACTGCCGGATGACGGCTTCCAGCCGTTCCTGCCCAGCAAGCTGATGGAATACTCCCTGCTGGAAAAGGATGTACTGGCAGTCACGACAGAAAAGAGCCCTTCCTGGCGTATTCTGAAGAAAACAGATGCGCTGGCCTGCAGATATGACAGGAATGACATCCTGAAAGGACTGGAGGACCTGATCATACACAGAAAGCCTTCCAAAGTTGATTACAGAATGACGAATGAGGAAGCATCCATGATCCTGCAGCAGGCGATCGCCGATATGGATCAAAGAGGTACAAAATGATAGAAAAGATCAAAGAGAAATTCTTTAACAAGCAGTTCCTGGTATTCGGGATCATCGGTGTCATCAATACCCTGGCATCGCAGCTGCTGTACATGATGTTTGTCAACATGAATGTCGAAGTCGGCACATCCTCTGTTCTGGGTGATGTGATCTCCATGGTCGGTTCCTACTTCATGAACACATACTTTACTTACAAACAGAAACCGACATGGAAGTCAGCTGTAACATTCCCTGTCAGCTACATTCCCGGAACCATCATATCCGCGCTGGTAACAATGCTGGTGGTGGATGTATTCCACGGACCGAAGCTTTGGGCAAAAGCGATCGCTCTGCCGATCTACTTCCCGATCAACTATATCTGCATGAGCTTCATCATGAAGACGTTCGGTAAGAAACAGGACAACTGAACATCTGACGCCATCACTTCCTCCGTATGAACAGCTTCATACAGATTTACAGAAAGGACAGCAATTAAAAGACAGTTTGATTATGAACACACAAAAGACAGTACTGCGAAAACTGATGATCCTGATGATCTGCCTGACTGTCTTTTTTGTATTCAATCGTTATGGCTATACCTTCTATCAGACAAATGATGATGAAGCGCTCAACCTGATCGCAGCCGGTGCATACGGTACCGGATACAGTCAGTATCTGATCTATATCAACATCATTGCCGGATGGTTCCTGCGGATCTGCTATCAGCTGTTCCCTTCGGTCAACTGGTATTACAGCATATTTCTGGCATTGAATATCACCGGCATATACTGCATTGCGGAATGCCTGACACGTGAGAAAAGTCTGTTTGATCAGATATGGGTCACATTCCTGATCAACGCACTGCTGTCATATGACTATTACGGCGCGTTCCAGTTTACGAAAAACGCATTCCTGTATTCAGCGGCAGGATGGCTCCTGTTCAGCAGCTGCCTGAAGCACAGGAACACACGTGATGCTGTGCTGTCATGGCTGATGCTGGTCGTCGGGTTCTGCTGCAGAAGGCAAAGCTTTCTGTTTACGATCCCGTTTGCGGCAGTATCGGTGATCCTGCAGATTCTGCGTTCAGGCAGAACAGTCAAAGATCACGGTTATGCATTCCGGCATCTTGGCGTCATCATGGCCTGCTGCATGATCCTGTTTGCTGCAGACAGACAGCCCTACCGGCTGAAGGAATGGCAGACCTATGAGAAAGTCAATCAGTACACGACAAACATCCTTGATTTCGGCGGTCTGAAATACAGCAAACATGAGCAGGAGCTCAGATCACTGAACATCAGTGAAACAGATATGAAGATCCTGCAGTCATGGAATTACGGTGATCCTGACAAATTCACACCAGACACACTGGAACAGATGGCAGCCATGCAGGGCAAACGGTTTTCAGTGTCAAAATTCAGCACATATGCACAGAGATCATTGTCCGGGATCATTGACCTGATCACAGGCAAACAGAATCTGACGATCTTCGTTCTGATCATGTCTGTCATGGCTATTCTGACACGGAAAAAGCATGCGCTGATCCTGACGGCCAGTGCATGGCTCGTGATCCTTATGGAATACATGTTCCTGCAGAGTCTGCACAGAGTTCCCTGGCGTGTAACGATCGGCATCTGGCTGATGGCAGGCGTCGTTCTGGCAGACTGGCTCAGCTCAAACACAGTATATAAAAACAAAGCCGTGAAGGCTCTGTTATGTCTGGTATTCGGATTTGCGTCTGTGTTCTGTTTCCAGAAGCACTACATCTTCATGCATATGATGAAGGACAAGCCGGACTTTGATCATTTCTTCAATGTCATCAGACACGAACATCCGGATCAGTTTTATCTGGGTGATGTCGAAACATTCTGCGACAGGGCAATGGCAGCTGATTACGCCGCAGTCAACGCCGGCTATGCCGGACGCTATGCAAACTTCATGTTCCTAGGCGGCTGGGAGATCCCCTCTCCGATGGGCTGCAATTACGCAAAACAGCATGATATCATCAATCCCTACAAGGCACTCATTGAACGTGATGATGTGCTTCTCGCAAACAGTCATGAAGACACCGTGCAGCTGATCGAGGATTATCTGCAGGAATACGATCCTTCCGTCACACTGGAACAGGTCGATGAGATCGACGGGATCGCCATATGGAAAGCAAAGCGCTGAGATCAGCGCTTTTTCGAATCCATAAATCCTTCTGCTTCCCTGACGATATACTGCGGGCTGTCATTCATGCCGATATAGACCCTGCCGAGATATTCTCCGATCATACCGAGCATCAGCAGGTTCAGTCCTCCCATAAATGTAACGGAAGCGATCAATGAAGGCCAGCCGACTGTTGCGTCAGGATTGGTGAACTTCAATACAACGGCATAAATGCCTACGATGAAGCCGATCATCGCTGCCAGTACGCCGATATAGGACGCAAACCGAAGGGGTTTGATGGAGAATGCGGTAAATCCGTTCAGCCACAGCATCAGCAGCTTGCCCAGCGTATATCCGGATTCCCCGGACATTCGTTCACGATGGTCTACATCCACGTTGCATATGGACGCCGTTGTTCTGAGCACAAGCCCGTCAATATAAGGGAACGGATACTGATATTCCTTCACATGATCGATGACATACCGTTTGGCAATGAAGAAACTGGAAAGAAACAGATCCTTCGGTTTTCCGATCATTTTCTGAGCCATCAGGTCATTGACCTTTGAGCCGAAGTTGCGGAACCAGGAATGATGTTTATGCGCGTATCTGGCGATCACAACATCATAGCCTTCGTTGGCTTTAGCGATCAGTCTTCCTACCTGGAGGGCTGGTGTCTGGCCATCGTCATCCAGTGAGATGACGTAATCCCCGTCGGCGTATCTGTATC
>DMBB01000190.1:5997-9498 GCA_003446295.1 Erysipelotrichaceae bacterium | reverse complement strand
CGGTGGAAGCACTTCGCAATCAGAAGCTCGTGCTGACCAACAACCATAAAAAATCCAGAGCCGTGGCTGATCGTGCTCTGGCGGTTCTGAATGGAGAATATGAGATCAATCTGGAATCGAATAATATAGAAGCTGTCATCCGCTTTGTTGCAAGAGGTCTCGGACTGTCCATCATTCCGAGTGTCTTTGCCCAGAACTATCAGGAACCGGAAAGGATCCAGTATTACCGTATGGAAGAAGAAAGTGAAGTATACCATGAATGGGCAGTTCTGTACGGAGACAGTCCTGAGCATCTTCCCAGACCATCAAGGGAACTATACCGTATCCTTTGTGAAGAAAAATCAATATTCCCGGAATTCCTGGGCTGATCATTTATGGCAGAAGGCGTTATGCCTTCTGTTTTAAAAAAGAAGGATACGCAGGTATTCCTTCTTTCATGAACGTACTGTATTGACAAGATAGCGTATGACTTCAGCCGGATATTTTCCGGATGCTGTTTCACCGGTCACCATGACAGATGAAGCTCCGTCAAGGACTGCATTGTAGATATCACTGACTTCAGCTCGGGTAGGGACGGGACTGTTTTCCATGGAAGCCAGCATCTGTGTGACGACCATGAACGGACGTCCTGCTTCCAGGCATTTCCTGCTCAGGTATTTCTGGATCTTCGGAAGCTCCCATAACGGAACCGCATTGCCCAGATCCCCTCTGGCGATCACGATCTCATCGCACTCCGGGATCAGTTCATCGATCTGCCGGACACCATCCATGTTTTCGATTTTTGCAAAGATACGGATCTGTTCATTTCCTGTCTGTTTCAAGGCATGACGGAGATTGATCAGGTCCTGTTTTCCTCTTACAAACGGCAGCATCACTCCGTATACCTCATATTCTGCCGCATGCCTGAGATTTTCCATATCTGCTTCCGTCAATGTCGGCAGATGGAATGACTTTCCCGGTACAGCCAAAGACTTTCTGGAAGAAAGTGTGCCTCCCCGCAGTACGGTCACAAGGATGCCGGCGGACCGTTTTTCCAGTGCTTTCAGAAGGATCTTCCCGTCATCCAGCAATATTTCATCACCTTCCTGCAGTTCATTCAGGATAATGGATGATACAGGGATATCATGCCCGAGCAGAACGGCATCATCATTCTGCAGCTCAAGAGGCTCACTCAGGGCGCCGATCCGTACTTCCGGGCCCTGCAGGTCGATCAGCAGTTTTGCGTGTTCACCTCCGGATGAGCGCATCAGCCGTATCATTCTGTCAGCCTGCAGAAGCGACATATGTGAAAGGTTGAGACGCATTCCTGTCATCCCTAGTTCAAACATTTTCTGCAGTATCGTGTGCTCCGCACAGGCGGGTCCGAGTGTTCCGTATATTTCAGTCATGAATGCAGTATAGCACAGAGACCTCATAAAGTGTCCTGCTGAGAATGGGAGCCGCGGCTTTCACTGCATGTGATTGTTTTTTTGCTTTGTTCGTGATACAACTGCTTTAAGGAATAAAGCCACAGGAAAACTGAATCATCTCGGAAGATGGATGCAGAAGAGACCGCACTGCGGAGCCGAAGAAGATCATTGCGATAAAAACTTTCAGGCAAAAGGACTGCATCCGGACGAATCTCCGGAAAGCCGAATATTTCAGCACCGACGATGCAATCCCGCACAGGGAGAATCTTTCAGGTCAAACAAACGGAGCGCGCAAAGGTTTCTTTGTGCGCTTTCATCATTGTGAGGGAGTACTTTTTATGGAAAAGAAAACGGTTCTGTATGACTGCCATACTGCGCTGAACGCCCGTATCGTACCGTTTGCGGGTTTTCTGATGCCTGTACAGTATACAGATATCCTGGAAGAACACATGGCTGTCCGTGAAAAAGCCGGACTGTTCGATGTTTCGCACATGGGTGAGATCATGCTCGAAGGAGAAGATGCAGTGAAGAACCTGAACCATCTTCTGACAAACGACTATACCGTCATGAAGACCGGCAAGGTGCGCTACAGCCCGATGTGCTATGAGAACGGCGGCGTGGTGGACGATCTGCTTGTCTACAAGATGGGTGAGACAAAATACCTGATCGTTGTAAATGCTTCAAACAAGGATAAGGACTATGAATGGATGAAGCAGAATATTTCAGGCAATGTCACACTGAAGGACATTTCGGATGAAGTGGCGCAGATCGCACTGCAGGGGCCCTTATCAGACAAGGTTATGGAAAAACTGACTGCGCTTGACACACTGCCTGCGAAATACTACTCATTCAAAGAAAACGTCGATGTCGGAGGGATCAGGTGCCTTGTTTCACAGACCGGATACACCGGTGAGTTCGGCTATGAGATCTACTGCCCGGCAGAAAAAGGCGTGCAGCTCTGGAACATGCTGATGGAAGCAGGAAAAGAGATCGGACTGATGCCGTGCGGGCTTGGCGCAAGAGATACGCTTCGTCTGGAAGCCGCAATGCCTTTGTACGGGCATGAAATGGATGAAACGATCACGCCGCTGGAGACCGGATTGGGCTTTGCGGTCAAAATGAATAAAGAAGAATTCATCGGTAAGAAAGCGATGGAAGAAAAAGGCGAGCCCGGTATTACTAGAGCCGGTCTGAAAGTGACCGGACGCGGGATCGTTCGTGAACATATGGATGTGCTGAAGGATGGCAATAAGATCGGCCATACGACCTCAGGAACCTTCCTTCCGTATCTGAAGGGTGCTTATGCAATGGCACTGATCGACCGTGCTTATGCACAGCCCGGAACAGCCCTTACCGTACTGGTCAGGGGCAGAGAGATCGCATGTGAAGTAACGGAACTGCCGTTTTATAAAAGGGGAGAATAGTCATATGAAGACACCAGCAGAACTGAAGTACACAGCAACCCATGAGTGGGTCAGAGAAGACAATGGCACTTACCTGATGGGAATTACCGATTATGCACAGGACCAGCTCGGAAGCCTTGTGTACATCAACCTTCCGATGGAAGGCGATGCAATGACAGCAGGCGAAGCATTCTGTGATGTTGAGAGCGTAAAGGCTGTTTCTGACATCATGGCACCGCTGAATGGTACGGTGACGGAAGTCAATGGCGAGCTGGAGGATGCTCCGCAGAAGCTGAATGAAGATCCGTACGGAGCCTGGATCTGCCGTTTTGAAGCTGAAGGTGAAGCAGAAGGACTGATGAGTGCAGAGGAATATGCTGCATTCTGTGAAAAGGAAGCGAAATAATGGGAAACTATTTGTCTGTAAATGATACGGACAGAAAGCTCATGCTTGAAAAGATCGGGACAACGGACGTAATGGAACTGTACCGTGATGTCCCGGCTGATCTGATCCTGAAGGAACCGCTCGATCTGCCGGAAGGAATGGCAGAGATGCAGGTACGCAGGTTCATGAGACAGCTGTCCGCGGAAAACAAGGTATACCCGGTGATCTTCCGCGGTGCCGGTGCTTACCGTCACTACATTCCGGCGATCGTAGATGAGGTCGCTTCCAAAGAGACCTTCCTGAC
>DMBB01000190.1:835-5792 GCA_003446295.1 Erysipelotrichaceae bacterium | reverse complement strand
ATGTGCAGGGACCGCAGAAGGAATACCATCCTTGTCTCGGAAACAGTCGATCCCGAGACCATTGAAGTGGTGAAGACATACTGCTGGGCAGCAGGCACAAAGGTCGTAATGATCCCTGCATCCGCAGGCCTTACCGACATCAATGCACTCAAGGAACTGATCAATGCCGAGACAGCTGCAGTGCTGATCCGGAACCCGAACTATTACGGATGCCTGGAACCGGCGGAAGAGATCGCTGAAGTGACGCACAGCGCAAAGGCAAAGCTGATCATGAGCGTTGATCCGATCGCCTCCGCCATCCTGAAGACACCGCGTGAATACGGCGCTGACATTGCGGTAGGCGAGGGCCAGCCCCTTGGAATGCCGCTGTCATACGGCGGACCGTATCTTGGCTTTATGGCTGCCTCAAAGGATATGATGCGCAGACTTCCCGGCAGGATCGTCGGTGAAACAACTGATGAGGGCGGAAACAAGGCATATGTTCTGACGCTTCAGGCACGTGAACAGCATATCCGGCGTGAAAAGGCATCGAGCAATATCTGCTCCAATGAAGCACTGTGTGCACTCCGTGCCGCAGTATATATGGCTGCCATGGGCAGAAACGGGATGCGGGAAGCTGCTCAGCAGTGCGTATCCAAAGCACACTACCTGCAGAAAAGACTGGAAGAGATCGGTTTTGCCCGCAGGTATGAAGGCGAGTTCTTCTTTGAGTTCGTGACAGAGAGCCCCTGGCCGGCTTCCAGGGTCAATGCCGTGCTGGACAAGCATGATATCCTGGGCGGTCTGGAACTGCCGGACGGATCGATCCTGTGGTGTGCGACCGAATGCAATACGAAGGAAGAGATCGACAGGATGGTTTCCATCCTGAAGGAGGAACTGGCATGAAGCTCCTGTTTGAAAAGTCTGTTCCGGGGACATCCGGATGCTATATTCCCGCATGTGATGTGGAAGAATATGCACTCAGCGCATCTTATCTGCGCGAACAGGAAGCAGAGCTTCCCGAGATCAGTGAAAATGACCTGAGCCGTCATTACTCTGCACTGGAACGCCGTGCGTATGGTGTCAACGACGGATTCTATCCGCTTGGCAGCTGCACGATGAAATACAATCCGAAGATCAATGAAGTATGTGCCGGACTGGAAGGCTTTACGGAGATCCATCCGCTGCAGCCGCTGGAAACGGTGCAGGGATGCCGGAAAGTACTGGATCTGTGTTCGCAGTACCTGTGTGAGATCACAGGCATGGATGCCATGACACTGGCTCCTGCAGCAGGTGCCCATGGTGAATTCACCGGCATGATGCTGATCAAGAAATATCATGAAATGCGCGGGGATACGAAACGGAACAAAGTGATCGTTCCAGACAGTTCCCACGGCACCAATCCGGCTACCGGTACGATGAACGGCTTCCAGGTCATCAGCATTCCTTCAACGCCGGACGGCTATGTCGATCTGGAAGCACTGAAAGCTGCGGTGAATGATGAGACCGCAGGACTGATGCTGACGAATCCGAATACGCTCGGTCTGTTTGACAGGAATATCTGCGAGATCACAAAGATCGTTCATGAGGCAGGCGGACTCTGCTATTATGACGGCGCCAATATGAATCCTGTCATGGGGATCGTGCGTCCGGGTGATATGGGCTTTGACTGTATCCACCTCAACCTGCACAAAACATTCTCTACGCCGCACGGCGGCGGAGGTCCGGGTGCAGGAGCAGTCGGCTGCAAGTCTTTCCTGAAGGAATATCTTCCGTACGATACCGAGAAGAATGAACACTCGACCGGCAAGGTCAGAAGCTTCCACGGAAACTTCCTGGTCGTTGTCAAAGCGCTGGCTTATATCCTTTCACTTGGAAAAGAAGGTATTCCGGAAGCCGCGAAGACAGCTGTGCTGAACGCGAATTATCTCAAGAGTCTCTTGAGTGAAACATATACGATGGCTCAGTCAGGTTTCTGCATGCACGAATTTGTCATGACGCTTGAGCAGGAACACAAGGAAAAGGGATTCAGCGCGCTGGATATTGCCAAAGGTCTGCTTGACCGAGGCATTCACCCGCCGACGATGTATTTCCCTCTGATCGTCCATGAAGCACTGATGGCGGAACCGACTGAAACGGAAAGCAGGGAAACGCTTGAAGAAGCAGCACGCATTTTCCTGGAAGTCTATGAAGAGGCGTGTGCCGATCCGGAAGCGATGCATCACAAACCCGAAAAGACAGTGATCGGCAGACCGGATGAAGTGCAGGCCGCAAGAAAACCTGTACTGCGCTGGTATGCGGAGGGCACAGGCGATGCAGTATGATCTGATCGTCATCGGCGGCGGCCCGGGCGGATACCCGGCTGCTCTGTATGCGGCACAGCATGGTCTGAAAACAGCGTTGTTTGAGCAGCGTGAAACAGGCGGAACATGCCTGAACAGAGGATGCATACCGACCAAAGCACTGCTGCACAGTACAGAACAGCTGCGTGAGCTGCGCAGTTCATCTGTTTTTGATGGAACGCCTCAGCTGAATGTCAGCAATCTGTACGCCAAAAAGGACAGTATCGTTTCCTCACTGCGTGAAGGGATCACAAAACAGCTTGCCGCAGCAGGCACTGAAGTGATCAAAGGCCATGCCGTGATCAGAGACGGTCATACAGTTGTCTGCGAAGGAACGGAATACACCGCGGAAAATATCCTGGTCGCAGCAGGTTCCGTGCCTGCAGCTTTGAAGATCAGCGGGATCACGCTGCCGGGAGTGATCGACAGTGACAGACTGTTCGACGATCTGCCCGAGCACGTTGCAAGACTGACGATCATCGGCGGAGGTGTGATCGGCTGTGAAATGGCTTCTGTCTTTACGGAACTAGGCAGTGAAGTGACACTGCTGGAATACCAGCCGTACCTGCTTCCTTTAATGGACCGTGAGATAGGACGCAGTCTGCAGCCGATTCTGAAAAAGCGGAATATCAATGTGCAGTGCGGTGCGGAAGTATATGAGATCGTGCAGAACGACGGATCTTTGGAATGTCATTACCGTGTCAAAGGAAAAGAACAGTCAGTACAGGCTGATCTGATCCTGGTGTGCACTGGCAGGACAGCGAATATCACTGATCTTTTTGAAAAGCAGGATCTCGTGGAAGCTGACCACGGCATCATCGTTGATGAATCATTCAGAACATCTGTACCGGGAATATGGGCTGTCGGAGATGCGATCCGCGGCAGCATCAAGCTGGCACATGCGGCAGAAGCGCAATCGCTGTATGCCGCGGCACTGATCGCAGGACAGCAGCCTCAGACCGAACCACATATCATTCCGGCCTGTGTTTATACCTCGCCGGAGATCGCATCCGTAGGCATGACGCTGGAACAGGCGAAGGAACAAGGCATCGACGCTGCCGCAAAGAAAGTCACGATGAACGCAAACGCAAGATCAATGATCGCAGAAGCAGAACGCGGATTTATCAAGATCGTATATGATCAAAGCGGAAAACTCATCGGTGCCCATCTCATGTGTGAGAGGGCTTCCGATATGATTGCAGAATATACAACAGCGATCCTCAGCGGTCTGACCGTCGGACAGCTGGCTTCAGCAGTCCGGCCGCACCCCTCATTCTGTGAAGCAGCTTCGCAGCTGTTCCTCTCAGCAGCACAGGAACTTCAGAAACAATGATCAGTACCGGCAGGATCATCATCACGGAAAGCACTGATCCTTACCGCAACCTGGCTCTGGAAGAGCTCCTGATGAAGGAGGTCAGACCGCAGGAAGTCATTCTGTATCTATGGCAGAATGAGCGGACGGTCGTGATCGGCAGAAACCAGAACGCCTGGCAGGAGTGCAGTGCTGAACGCATTCTTGAAGAAGGCGGGCATATCGCAAGACGAAAGTCCGGCGGAGGTGCTGTCTACCATGACCTTGGAAACCAGAATTACACATTGCTGTTCAGAAAAGAAGACATGGACGAAACGCTGCTGAATGAAGTGCTCTTCAGGACAGCAGAAAAACTCGGGATCCATGCCGAATTCACAGGCCGCAATGATTTGACAGCAGGCGGCAGGAAATTCTCCGGCTGTGCTTCCTATGACAACGGTCATACTGCTTACAGGCACGGCTGCATCCTGATCAGTACCGACATGGAGAAGATGCGGGAATATCTCACACCTTCCAGGATGAAGCTGGCAGCCAAAGGTGTTGCAAGCGTTGAGTCGAGAGTCGTCAATCTTTCCGAGTGCGGACATGTCACGCCAGCTTTATGGCGTGAGGCCATGATTTCCGCTTTCCGGGAAGTATTCCGGCTGACCGGCTGCGAAGTCTTGAGCGATACCTGTCTGCCCGTCAGCGTCAGTGAACTGAAGAAGCTGAGGAATGCATACAGTGATGAGACATGGATCTTCGGAAAGTTCCGGACATCCGGTCAGGAGCTTTCTCTGAAAACAGATCATGGTCTGTTTACGCTGCGGCTGACACTGGAAGATGGCCTGATCAAAGATGCCGAAGTGTTTACGGATGCGATGGACCCGGATGCAGCACCTGCTCTTGCACGAATGCTGAAAGGTCTTCCTTACCGGAAAGAAACGATCGACCGGGCAGTACTGGCTGCGGTCGGAAAACAGAACGATCAAACGGTCTGATGCGGGTCAATGCCTGTACCGGGCCGTTTCTTTGTCTGCTATAATACGGACAAAGGAATATACCCGGAAGAAGCCGGGAGAATCAGGAGAATCATATGGTACAGATGATCACATTGGGAAGTACCGGGATCAGTGTTGTTCAGAACGGTTTTGGTGCGCTTCCGCTCCAGCGTACAGACATGGAGACGGCAGTTTCCATTCTGCACAGAGCATATGAAGGAGGCATGCGCTTCTTTGATACAGCAAGGGCATACACCGATTCCGAGGAAAAGCTTGGTAATGCGTTTACCGGAATACGGGAAAACATATACATTGCCACAAAGAGCCATGCACAGGATTCCGAA
>DMBB01000190.1:0-663 GCA_003446295.1 Erysipelotrichaceae bacterium | reverse complement strand
GGGAATGTATGAAGCGATGCTGGAATTCAAAGCAGCCGGAAAGATCAGGCATATCGGCATTACCGCACATATCCTGGAAGTTGCGGAAGAAGCCATCGAATCCGGATTGTATGAAACGCTGCAGTTCCCGTTCAGCTATCTCTCCGGTCAAAAGGAGCTGGAACTGATCCGCAAATGCAAAGAGCACAACATGGGCTTCATCGGCATGAAGAGTCTGGCAGGAGGTCTGATCACCAATGCCGAAGCAGCGATGGCATTTGCCTCACAGTTTGATAATCTGATCCCAATCTGGGGCGTTCAGAGAATGCGTGAACTGGAGGAATGGCTGGCGTTCATGGATCAGGACATTCACATGACGCCTGAGATCAAAGCATTTATTGCATCGGAACAGAAAGAATTGGCAGGAGAATTCTGCCGCGGCTGCGGTTACTGCATGCCGTGTCCGGTCGGCATCCAGATCAACAACTGTGCAAGAATGATCCAGCTGCTTAGAAGGGCACCGTCCGCCAAATGGCTGAACGAAGAAAATCAGGCACAAATGATGAAAATCGAACAATGCCTGCACTGCTATCAGTGTGCTTCCAGATGTCCTTACGGTCTGGATACGCCTGCACTGCTGGAAAAGAACCTGGAAGACTACAAACGTGTGCTTGCCGGAGAGGT
>DMBB01000404.1 GCA_003446295.1 Erysipelotrichaceae bacterium | reverse complement strand
CGGAACAGGAATACAGAATGCTCTGTAAGTTCTGGCCTGCACCTGTCGCAAGGATCATTGCCGGAGGATATAAGAGTGCCCAGACGTCCAACAAACTGAAATAACCGCGGAGGAATAACGTGAAAATACTGATTATCATTCCGGCATATAACGAAGAAGACAATATCGTCAGGGTAACCGAACATCTGATCAATGACTATCCGCAGTATGATTATGTGATCATCAATGACGGCAGTAAGGACAGAACTTCTGAAATATGCCGCGAACATGGCTACCGGATGATCGAGCATCCTGTCAATCTCGGGCTTGCTGCAGCAGTCCGCACAGGCATGAAGTATGCGCTGGCGAACGATTATGACGCGGCGATGCAGTATGACGGAGACGGACAGCATCGTCCGGAATACATCGCTGCAATGGCTGAGAAGATCGAGCAGGGCTATGATATTGCGATCGGAAGCCGGTTTGTGACAGAGAAAAAAGACGGTTCCCTGCGCATGCTGGGCAGCCGCATGATCGAACGATTTGTCCGTCTGACGACAGGCAAAACGATCCATGATCCGACCAGCGGCATGAGGATGTACAACAAGGACATCATCAGAGTCCTGGCGAATAATGCGGCACTGACACCGGAGCCTGATACCGTAGCGTATCTGATCCGCTGCGGCGCCAAGGTGAGTGAAGTGCAGGTCACCATGGATGAACGCATTGCCGGGGAAAGTTATCTGACGCTCCGCCGCAGTATCCAGTACATGGCAACCGTATGCATTGGTATCCTGTTTGTCGGATGGATCCGTGATAAACAGGATCTGAGGGGGTAATGAAGAATGACAGTTCCGTTCCGTATCATGCTGATCGCAGCAGCGGTATTTACATTTTTCTTCATCATCTCAAATATCAGAAAAAGCAAGCTCAGGATCAGTGATGCAATCTACTGGTTCGGCTTCTCAGCACTTCTGATCGTACTTGCTGTATTCCCGCAGATCGCATTCTTCTTCGGAGGATTGTTCGGGATCATCTCAACGGTCAATCTTGTATTCCTTGTGATCATTGCACTTCTGATCCTCAGGGTATTCACATTGACGCTCAGACTGTCTGAGCTTGACCAGAAACTGGAAGAGCTTGCCCAGGGAATTGCCCTGAAGGAAGCGGAAAATAATATCAGAAAATAAAGAATATGGCGTTCTGCAAAACATACAGGACGGCATATTTTTTATATATTCTGAAATGTTTTGAACTGCCTGCCCGTCCATTATGCCATCAGCACAGCCCTGACATATGGTCTGCTCCGTGATTCCCTGCTTTTTCATCTGATGAAAACCACCGGACTCAGCCGGTGGTGATTGATCGTTATTGCCAATGATTTACGACACGGTCCATTTCCTTCTGTGTCACAGGGATCGCATGTGAATGCGCCGGTGAGTCCAGAGGGATCGTCATGATGTTTTCCGGTACGGTCTCATAATACCTTGTACGGAAATCAGGCGTATACAGTGCATGGAAACGGAAGCGTGTATAGTCATCGTAGAATACATAGTAGCCTTCATTTTCCAGGTCAGGCATGATCATCGGTCCTTCGCTCTGATTCTGGCTGATCGGCTGGCTGAACTCCTTGAAGTCGGTCCATCCGTTCTCTGAATAGCCGGAAATCAATGTGGAATAGTCTTCCATCGGCTGCCGTTCATCCTTGAAGATGATCGCATAATCAGGTCCGCATTTGCAGATTGTCCCGTCGATGATCACATATCCGGGATTCAGCAGTCTCTGCGGTTCTGTCGCATACACAAGGTCTCCGGACAGGTTATAGTACATGCCTTCATCCACAACGGATGACCAGTAGATCACATACTGATCCAGTGTGCGGTCATAGAAGGCTTCCGGAGCCCATGCCTGTTCCTCACTCAGAGGCGGACGGTTTACCTTCAGCAGACGCTCGTTGGTAAAGGAAGTCAGATCCTGTGAATCATACAGGTAGATCGCATCGGTCTCATAACCCTGTGTCGCGCAGATCACGAATGTACCGTCCTTTCTGCGGAAGATCGCAGGGTCACGCAGACGGCATGTGCCGACAGTTGCTTTCAGCACGGCTCTGTCTCCGTTCAGGGCAAACCATTGAACGCCGTTGTATGTATAGGCAAGCTTCATGGTTTCCGGTTCGCTTGTTCGTTCACTGAAGTAGCTGATCACATATCCGACATACGGGTCCAGCAGGAGAATGTTCTCGAAAGAATGGTCAAGCGGGAAGCCGTCTGCGGATGCGGACAGTACGATCGGCTCATATTCAGCGCTTGCGTCTGTTTTATGAATGACATTGTTCTCAATGACTGCATTTCCTGAAACGATGTTCCATACGATCTCTGTGTCTTCGATCTGAGGCAGCTCATCTCCGTCGTTATAGATCGGATCCAATGTTCTTTCCAGCATGTCGATCGTTTCCTGCAGAGTTTCCGGATCGGGTGCTGCAGGAGCAGCTGTTTCTGCGGGCTCTGAAGCAGGGGGCTCAGATGCTTCGTGGGTTTTGACCGGTTCAGCTGATTCTGCAGTCTTGGCTGCAGGTGCAGCGCAGCCTGTCATCAGTACCGATATCAATAGTAATTCTGTTGTCTTTTTCATGTGACCATTCTACCATCATTCAATCGGATATTGTGCGTACATTCTGTTTTTCAGATCCAGGAACGGTTCACGGAACGTACAGCTCTGCTGATCCAGCAGCCATCTGTGCGCATCGCAAACTTCGGACATCAGGTCCATCGGTTCATAGATGTTGTCGATCCCGTCGATCACAAGGTTCCTGATATGCTGTGTTCCGGTGAAGGGATAAGAAGCTGTTTCGATCAGAGGGCATGCCAGGATCTTATGCAGACAGAGGATCGCTTCAGGATCGATCCGTATCTCAGCAGCGCTCAGACTGTTCAGCAGCGACATGATCTGCGACGGGGCCGCAAAGCGGTATCTGTCAGCGAGCTGACGGATCACAAGATCCTGCCGTCTGATCCTGTGCCAGTCATCATCGATGCTGCGGAGCCTTACATAGGCAAGTACCTGATCCCCGTTCAGCAGATATGTCCTGCGGTCGGGATCATAGGTTATCCCGAGTGAACTGCATTCTTCTTCTGAAAGCGGCAGTTCAAGACCTCCGGTATGCTCAATGAGTTCTTTCAATGACGCAAAACTGAATGAAATGTAATTATGGATATCCAGATCCAGGTTCTTTTCAACAGTCTTCAGCTGAAGAACAGCACCTCCAAGGTCATGCGCCCGATTGATCTTTGAGAACCCGTATCCCGGGATCTCAGCCATGGTATCGCGCTGGACCGAGAGGATCCTGACGATATCCGCATCCGGGTCATAACGGATGATCTTGATCATGTCTGCTCTGTTTCTTTGATCAGGAAGCGAGGATGTGTCCGCGCCGAAGACCGCCAGGATGACATCATGTCCGGCATCAGTTTCAGGCTGCGAGACTTCCTGTGCGCATGCATTCAGGAAAACGCACATGCATATGATCAATAATTGTTTCATGAAGCACCTCCGCACTCAGTATGCCATTCCGCTGCCGGAAAGAACCGGCAGGCATGCACAGTGTGCACAAAGGCGGGAACCTTTTAAAAAGAGTCCATTAATGGTATATATTGCATATGACGATGATGACGCTTGCACAATGTCTGCTGAAAGACTACACGGAAGAAGAACTCCGGCACTGGAGTCATTTTTACGGTATCCGCATCGGATCCAGCAAACCGATGACACTGGCATCCAGGATCGCCGGGAAGCTGCTGGACGAGCAGGAAATGAAGCAGAGGCTGGTCATTCTGCGTGAGGAAGAAGCACAGCTGTTTGAACAGTGCATGGAAGAATCACAGACGATCGATGATACAAACAGAAAAACTGCAGAGCGTCTGATCGGAACAGATTATGCCTACATGACGGAGAACGGACTGATCGTACCGTCTGACGCTGCAGAAGTGTACCGGAAGCTCAATACACCTGCTTTCCGCAAGGAAAGATCATTGACTTCCTATCTGCTGGACTGTCTCATGTTTGTCGAACATGTTTATCTGGTCATTCCTCTGCATGAACTGATGAACTGCTTTACCGGAAAGTA
>DMBB01000239.1 GCA_003446295.1 Erysipelotrichaceae bacterium | reverse complement strand
GACCGGAAGGCTCCAGTGCCATGATTCCCTTAACCAGTTCCGGGCAGGCATCTGCCAGAAGCCAGCCGAACGGCCCGGCCTGGGAATGAGTGAGCAGGATCGCAGGGCCGATCTGCTGCAGGAGTTTTGTACCTGCCGCCAGCATCAGACGCTGTGACTCTTTGTTGGAAGGAAGATACTCCACCTGAGAAGCAATGAACTGACGGTCTGTTTCGTCATCAAACGCCAGGCTTCCTTCTCCCGGCCACTCGGTATGGAGCTTTGACTGCGGCCATCTGCCGCTGCTGCCCATGAAACGCTGCAGGGATTCCAGCGAATGGTAGATCCTGGGTCCGTTTTGATCAGGATGGTATGCGGAACGTCCGCGTGAAGGCTGTTCGCACAGATATACTGCGTATCCTTTGGAGACAAACCAGTCTGCCCATCCCATTCTTCCGTCCGGAGTCATCAGCCAGTTGACATTTGTCTGTCCTGCTCCATGGAACATAACAATCGGCCACGGTTTTGTCTGTGTGACCGGGAAGAAAGCTTCAACATACATCTGATTGTACATATGCTGTTTTCCGGCTTCCCGGTGGATCTCACCTTCGATGTAGAAAATGCTTTTTGAGCCGACAAAGCTCTGATCGATCTTTTTGATTTCCATGAAATTTCTCCTGTTCTCTGCAGTATAAGCAGTTCGTTGGTAACTGAATGTTTGAATCAGTAACCTATCTGTGTAGCGATGATCAGAAGTACGCTGCCGACTACACACCAGATAGCAAACAGTTTAATGGCATATTTGAACCATTTTGTGAAAGGAATGTTGGCACATCCGACGAAGCCCATCGTTGCTGCAGCATGCGGCAGAATGAAGTTGCAGAATCCATCTCCAAAGTTGAAGGCAAGAACAGCTGTCTGGCGGGAAATTCCTACAAGGTCTGCAACCGGAATGAAGATCGGCATCGTTACAGCTGCCTGACCGGAACCGGATGTGACAAAGAAATTGATAATGACGTGCATGAAGAACATTACAGGAGCTTGAATGAACTTCGGGAATAATCCAAGCGCATTAGCCATTGCATTGACGACTGTATCCATAACGCCGCCGGCAGAGAGAATTCCGGAAATGGCGTAGGCAAATCCGAGCAGGATACCTGTTGTTGCCATACCTTTAGCACCATCGCAGAACTTTTTGCACATATCATCAATAGGCATCCGGTAGACAAGCCCGGAAAGAACACCCATGTACATAAAGATAGAAGATGAAATTGCGAAGCTCAGTGTAGAGAAGATAGCGGTATAAACCATGTAGATAATACCAGCAGCAACAACAATTGCGACAGGAATATGCTTTTTCTCGAACGACGGAACGTTATCAGGATCAAATGTACCGAAATCAAGTGGTGTTCCGTAAACAAGACTCTGTTCAGGATTTTTCTTGACCTTTTCACCATAACGGACTACGAAGAGGATCGTTACGATCAGGAAAGGGATCATGCAGATCAGACGGTAAGCCATACCGGAGAAAACCGGAAGTTCAGCAATTGCCTGTGCTGTACCAGTGTTTGAAAGGTTCATTGCACCGCAGGAGAATCCGACAGCACCACCGAGCATAATAATTGAGATACCAACGATTGCGTCATAACCCATTGCCATTGCAACAATAATACCAAGCGGAGCGAACGGAATGAAATAGTTAAGGTTGATCGGAATACAGAGCAGGGCGAATACGACCATAAGGAATGCAACGACCAGCCATTCTTTACCTTTTGCTTTTTTGCTTAATGTGCAGGCAGCACCCTGGAACATGTTTGTAGAAAGAATGATTCCAAGTCCGCCTCCGGCACACATCAGTGCGAAGATGATCTGTCCTGCGCTCTGCAGTCCAGGGAAAACATAATCCAGAACTTTAAGAGGATTAACCGGTGTCTTTTCAATCAGATGATAGCTTCCCGGTACTACGACAGTTCTTCCGGCTGCGTCTTTGACTCTGTCAAACGCGCCTCCCGGAATCAGATAAGTCAAAACAGCGGCTGCTATCATTACAACCAAAATGATAGCTAGTGAGTGCGGGACTTTGAACTTCTTTTTGTTTTCGTTCATTTCTTTTTCCTCCTTGATTTTGCCGGCTCCCTATAACCGGACTTCTTTACAAGCAAAGAATAGTCGAAGCGGAAAAAGAAGGAAAATATAAGAAATGAATGCTATAAATAGGAAAAAATTATTTTTTGTTGTGTGCAGTTTCTTTCAGAATACGGATCGCCTCTTCTCTGAGCAGATCAGGATATTCCTGTTCTCTGTAATAAATGCAGTTTGACCAATAGCCATGCAGGGAAGGATCTAAAGGGAGTGAAACAAGATCAGGAAACCGGTGAATGTTCTGACCTATATAGTTCTCGGGAAGGATAACAAGTCCGATAGCCCTGGCAGCAAAATCCAATGCCCCAGGAAAGCTTTGTGTGCAAAGCACACCTTTCGGAGAAATACCTGCTTCATAAAAAACATGATCCGTTATGCGGCGTATGCGCTGATTATCATTGAAAAAGATGAACGGAATTGTCTGCAGTTTTTGAAGATCAGCCGTTTCTTCATAGGAGACACCTGCCTGTTCAAGAAGACTCTTGTCCCCGACCAGACGGAATTTTTCATTTTGAAGAAGTTCTCTGCATATATCCTTAGCATAGTTTTCTTTTACGCCTATATATTCCGAAGGATATTCATGCGCAATGATAATATCTATCTCATGTCCCTTCAGCATATCCAAAAGTTCCGTTGTTCGTTTTTCCACCAGTCTGATCTGAGCATCAGGATAAAGTTTGCTGAAACGCTGAGCAAACGTCGAAAAATAGATCAATGTATTGTACCAGGAAGCTCCAAGTGTAAGAAGCCCGTTCATAGGATTCTTCATTTTTCTGAGATCTTCCCGGAACGTTTCGATTCTGGCAAAGACATCACGAGCCATTTCAACATACAATTTCCCGGTATCAGTAAGATCCAGACCGTATTTTCTCCGTGTAAACAGCTTTGTATCCAGTTCTTTTTCAATTTTCCTTAGACATTGTGTCAAAGAAGGCTGGCTGATATTAAGCCGTTGGGCAGCATGCGTAATGTTTTTCTCTTCAGCAACTGCAAGAATGTACAGTAATTCCTGTTCAGTCATGACGTTCTCCGTTTATACATAATTTGAATATCCTCAGTTTAATCAAATTGAATACACAAAGTTTTTATCCTGTTACTGTAATTGTAAAACAAAAAGCAGCCGGAAAACCGGGTTTATTCAGCGATTAACTACTTTTTGATATGTATTATTGCTGCCTCCATCACACTCCTGCAGTCACATGGCATCATGCAGGATATACCCTGTCTGAACAAAGATAAAAGAGATCTCGATTTGAAGTCTCTTCTTTTTGTTTTCAGTGATATCTGTTGTGTCCGATCAGGCATCTATCGGGCGTGTGTTCAGGAAAGCTGGGGTCAGCCCCTGAGACGCAAGACGGCATTGCCCCGGAACAAATATCTGTCACCGTGGAAACCCTTTTAGCGTCTTTCATAGAATCGGTTTTATCCTCGCCACTCCGATCTGCTTCCGCAGCCTTTGTGGCTATGCATCAATCCTCATCAGTACTAATCCATCTCATTAGTCCTGAATCATTCCACGAATACGGGTACTCCTGGACTCATATATTCATGAATCCATTCATCCGGTCCCATCTGATTCATGGGTACTTCCGGGTATTAATCCCCTTCCATTCGTACTCATGATTTCTGTGATTATTCATCCGGTCATTATTTATGTATTTGATCATTATTCCGCATCATTAAGCCATTATTCGGTATTCATCCATCGGTACTCATGTGCCTTTTAATACCCGATCGGATTCATCATTAGTCCATGATTCCCGGATTCATGATTCATACAGCTGCGTATTAATCCAGGAACCCATGATGATGAATACTGTGAGTAATGAGTTCATTAGTACCCAGTGGCCTATGAATAAGAAGAGACCTCACATGATGTATTTCGTTATTTCAGGGAAGAGAGATACGTCTGTGTCTGATGCACTGCTTCATATTGTGCATCATCGACCGGTTCGAGCCATTCATGTGAGCCCTCTACTGTTTTTGACATGACAGAGAGATGAGCGAACCAGCTGTCTTTTGCTGCACCATGCCAGTGCTTGACATCAAGCGGGATCTCAACGACACTGCCGGGTGTCATCAGAACAGGTTCTTTGCCCCATTCCTGATACCAGCCTTTTCCTCCGACGCATACCAGGATCTGCTGGCAGCCATGGTGAACATGCCAGTTGTTTCTGCATGCAGGTTCGAATGTCACATTGGAGATATCGATCTGTGCGTCAGGTCCGGTCAGTCTTGCAAGAAATGTTGCTCCCGTAAAATACTGGGCTACAGGATTCACATCTCCTACGGCAAACGGTGATACATCTTCTTTTCTCATAAAAATTTACCTCTCTTATGCGTTCTGCTTGATTGCGTCAATTTTTTTATAAACAAACAGGATGATGACAAAGTCGATTGCTGCCATAGTCAGGATAATGAACATCGGCACAGTATAGCTTTCGAATGCATCATACATGAAACCGATAATGGAAGAGAATGCTGCACTGAACATTGTTCCGCAGAGGTTGATCTTCGGATATGTCTTGCTGTAATTAGCCAGACCGAACAGGTCTTTTGTGATCGATACAACACCGACTGTTGCCATGGAATAAGTCAGACCGAAGAAGAATGCTGCAACATACATCGTTGTTCCGGAAGGAATGAACAGCATGGTCAGTACTGCGCACATAATCAGTACTGCATATGTCAGCAGTGATTTCTTGGCGCCGATCCTGTCGACAAGTGCACCGAGAACAACTTTGCCGCCTGTATTGGCAAGCATGCATGCCGACAGCATTGTTGCGCCGACGGATGCAGCAAGACCTCTTTCTTCCGCAATGCCTGTGAAGTGCTGTGTCAGCGCTGTTGAACCGGCAGCACATGCGGCATATATGCACATGATCACCAGAAGAGACATAATGATCGGGCGTGCTTTTTCTGTTTTAGCAGCTGAAGTATTCACAGAAGCTTTTTCTCCAAGCGGCTTCAGACCTTTTACAGAGGGATCAATGGACGGGATCAGGAAGATCGCCGGAAGATTCATGATGACCATCAGTGCCGCATTCATCAGATATGCAGTTCTCCAGCCGCTGCTCTGGATCACAGAGGATACGATCGGTGAGAATACTGCTCCTGCAAGGCCGCTGAAGCCCATTGCGATGGAAGTTGCCAGACCGACATTGGAATGGAACCAGTTATTGATGACCATTGTGACAAATACAAATCCGAGGATACCCGATGCAAATCCGCGCAGAGCATTCAGGATATACATCACCATGATCGAATTTGTCACAGCAAGCAGTGCTGTGCTTCCTGCGATCACAGCAGTTCCGATGATCAGTCCCGGCTTCAGTGTCTTTTCAGACATGAACTTCGGTGACATCAGACCGCCGACAGCGAACAGCAGGTTGTTGATCGTAACTGTCATACTGACAGCACCTCTCAGCAGACCAAGCTCTGCAGCGATCGGATTGAAGAACAATCCGGCTACGTTCGTGATCAGACCAACTCCTGAAGCAATCAATCCGCAAAGTGAAGCCAGAATAATCAAATATCTTCCCTTCATATTTTTTTCTCCTTTTTCTTTACAGACTCAGTATATATTCAGGAATAGTACATATCAAATACTTAATATTTATACGTTTTCCATGCCTGGAAAGCATGATACAAAATCAATAAACCGTTTCGCCGGTTCCGTCTGTACGGAGTCCCGTTTCCATGCAATGGAACTTCTGCCTGTCAGCGGCGGTGACAATGGAAGTATTTTGATCTGCCCGGCATCCAAGAACGGCAATGATCCGCTGACATTCAATGAAACAGCATGACTGTTGTTCACGACATGTGCCGCAGTTCCTCCCAAAGCGTTATAGCATATGACATTCAGTTCATCCGGGTCCTTCTTCAGCCAGCGGTAAAGTTCCGATACCAGAGGTCCTCTGAACGGCAGGATCAGTTCGCGGTCATAAAGATCTTCTGCGCATACACTCTCTTTTTCCGCCAGCGGGTCATCCGTGCGTACAAGCAGATTCCATGTTTCAGGTTCAGGAAAACGTATAAAGCTGAGTCCGGTCAGATCGACGGGCTCAAGCATGACTCCGAAATCGATCAGACTGCGGTGCAGCTGATAACGTATGGTATCAGCGGTCGCTGTCATGATCGTAAACCTGACATGCGGATACTGTTTCCGGAATTCCGTGATCATCCGGGTCAGAAGATCCGTTGATCTGATCAGACCGGTCGCGATCGTAATCATTCCTTCCACTTTATCGCTGCTGGCTCTCAGATCCTCCATTGTTTTATCTGTCAGTTCCAGGATCTCTTCGGCACGTTCTTTGAGAAGATACCCTTCCGGCGTCAGTCTGATCTTCCGTGAATCACGCAAAAACAGATCTGTGCCGATCTCCTCCTCCAGTTCACGGATCTGCCGGCTCAGCGTCGGCTGTGTGATATGAAGCGCTTCGGCAGCTTTTGTGATGCTTTCTGTCCTGGCAATCATCAGAAAATATCTCAACACACGAATTTCCATAATTTTATACGTTCCTTTTTTGTCGCAACTGAACTATATCACATAACTCCGTCATTTGCATTTGCGTCCGCTGGTAAAAAAATGACATCTGACCTGATCAGAATTCCTGCAGAACATTCAGCTTCTGCCTGTTTCTTATGATCCAGTCATCAAGGAACTTCATCTGTTCATCCGTATGAAACCAGTGCTCCCCGCCTTCCATAACAGTCAGATCTGCCTGATGGTTTCTTGAAAAATCCGCAATGGTTTCAAACGATGTCAGATTATCACAGCTGCCGTACAGGATATCAGTCGGAACGTTCCAGCTTATCGGATGCTGTCTGACATAACAAAGATAATCCCATGACAGGTCCTCCCCGAATTCCGTGTGAATGACCTTTTTCATCTGCAGTTCCTGTTCTGTAACTCCGGCCCATCCGATCATATCAGTGATCAGCTTCTCCATATCAACGATCGGTGAAATGAAATAAGCATGATCAAGAAATGTTTCGGCATCAGAATGCATCAGGAAAAAAGCTCCGATACTGTTTGCAATCACAATCATATGATCATGTTCTGCTTTCAGTTCTCTGAGCATTCTGCCGATCTCTTCCCCGGCAGTCCAGGGCGTGTCATTTTGATAATCCAGGCCAAGCACATGCCAGTCAGGAAACAGCGGTGCATAATGAAGCGCTTCTTCTGAACTGCCCCCTTTGCCATGGATATATACAGCGATATTCTGTTTCATAGTGTTTCATCCTTTCTTTTCATGTGCTATCACATGAATATCATTCAGCATAAAACTTCCTAACATGGTTCATGTATTCTTCAGGTGCTTCCAGATGAACAGCATAGCCGGCACTGACTTTGACAAAGCTGACGTGCTGCAGTCTGCTGCAGGCAAACTGTGCATTTTCTTCTGACATGGCACCGTTCAATGTTCCGTCCGGCAGAAACGAAGTGTCTGCCTGCATCAGGAGTACAGGACAGGCAATACGGCGCAGCGCATCCGCATGATCAAAGTTCTCATTCCAGGTGCCGTCATAGAAAGCTTTCCCGAAATGCGGATCATACCGGTCCATGCCTCTGATCATTTCTCGGACGATCGGGGATACAAACGGTATTTCAGCGGTCTTCTGCCAGTGCAGCATTCTGTACACAGCAACAAGAATGCTGATCAGGACGCGTGCAGCAGGAAATGTATGATCCCAGTAAGACTCCGGAGCGTTCTTGATAAAGAACCTGACATAATCCCCTTCATGATCTTCACGCACAGCCATATCACTGACCGCAAATATGCGGTATGCGATCGTCCGCTTGATTGCAGGATACTCCGACGAAAACAGCGGCGGATCTTCAAGGATCAGCTTTGTCACCAGTTCAGGCCTGTTTGCGGCAAGCCAGACAGCGATCAGTCCTCCGGCTGAATTTCCGCTCACTGCAGCAGGTCTTCCAATCACCTCTTCAATAAACTGCGCAATGGAAGAACCGATCTGTTCCGCATTCATTTCATAATCATCAGGGCATTCGGTCTTCCCGTGTCCTGGACAGTCCAGTGCAAAGACATGAAAATACTTTGATAACGGAATGATGACATATTGATAGGAAAACCAGTCCAGAAACTGTGCATGAAGAAGCAGGATCGCAGGCTTCCCGTGACCTTCTGATTCGGCATAGTGAAAACGGACATCACCGACAGTGATATCCTTTTCCCTGATCCCTGCTTTCTGCAGCCTGTGATGACCGGCATCCTGATACAGCGCAATATACACAATGAGCAGCGGCAGCAGTCTGAGCAGGAACATGATGAATCGGAGCAGGAACCTGACCATGTTTCCTCCTGAGCAGAATTTCTGATGATCTGATCGGGACATAGTTCCTCAGCAGATCATACGTCTTCAATAAAAAAGTATCATACTGAGCTGAAAGGATAAATATGATCATGCTTAAGTTTATGATCATCGATCCATAAAAACAGACTGTCCGCATGACCCTTGCAGGATTTCCTCCGACAACTGTATCTGCCGGAACATCCTTTGTGACGACAGAACCTCCTGCGATCACCGCATTGTCTCCGATATGCACGCCCGGCATAATGCTGGCACATGCTCCGATCCATACATCATTTCCGATCACGACCTCTCTGCATCTGAGCACATAACGGTCTTTCAGATCATGGTTATCCGTGACAATGGTCACATGCGGACCGATCTGTACGTTGTCTCCGATCGTGATCCCTTCACGGTACAAAGCTTTTACCTGTGGCAAGTCTGTACACAGGCGTGTCATTTCACATTTCATAATGACTGCATCCGTTGAATACAGCAAATTGCCGGAGTGTTCTTTCCAATGCAGCATTCAGCTTCTTTGTCTGTCTGACTCCCGGCTCATACCACAGTCCTTTCACATGCAGGATGCCATCCTTGCCGGGTACTGCTTCGATCCTTCCGATGAACCTGTCACCATACAGGACAGGCAGTGTATAGTATCCGTATTTCCGCTTGTCAGCAGGCGTATAGATCTCCCATGAATACTGAAATTCCCACAATGACCTGATCAATGATTTATCCCAGAAAAGAGGATCCAGCGGAGCGATGAACGATAAGCGCGGTTTCATGTCAGTGCTGCCTACCAGAACACTTTTTAGCAGTTCTTCATCAGCAGAGAGACAGTAAAACGGTGTTCTGATCCCTTCTACCATGACCGGAATGATGTTTCCTTCAGCAGTAAGCTGTTCAAATATCTGTTTCCTCTGTTCTGCTTTCAGACCGATCCCTAACAATGCAGAACTGTTCTTATCCCATAAAAGTCCGACCGCTCCGATCCTGCGCAGCACCCGCCACGCCTGGAACTCTGATTCACTCCTGCATGGATCTTCTGCCGTAAGGATTTCTTCGGAAATATGCTTCTCTGCCAGATCGTAATACTTTCTGTTGCCGTTTTTATGATGAATGATCAGTTTTCCTTCTGTATACAGCTGTTCCAGCACAGCCCTGGAGGCAGAAGATTTTTTGTGCCGGCTGCCGCTCCAATGCATGGATGAATGCCAGAAGATCTCTCCATCGATCGGCAGTGTATCGCTGCATACCGGACCATTTTCATCAATGTATCTGATTGCTGTTGCTTTCAGATCCTGCATCTCTTCAAATGTATCTCCGGACTGCCGGCTTCGTTCTCTGAACGGCAAAAAGTACGGCCAGTCCTCAACAGGCCATATGGACAGTTCCTTATCTACGTAATCAATTAATTTCCGGTCATGATACAGAAGCTCC
>DMBB01000269.1 GCA_003446295.1 Erysipelotrichaceae bacterium | reverse complement strand
GCTTCATCAAACGATACGACCGTTGCCAGGAAGCCGTGATTGACACTGGCGTCGCTTGTCGTATTGCGAATGATCGTGCCTGCTCCGGCAGTACCGGGATAGAATCCCTCACAGACTTCACGGTTTTCACCTTTCATGACCTGTGCCCGGTGGTATGCCATTCTCTCTTCCGGCAGTCTTCCGCCGTATTCATATATTTCATCGATCAGATGTCTGTATCCTGAAACGATCGACGCAACATAGTATTCTGTTTTCATCCTGCCTTCGATCTTCAGGGATGAAACACCTGCCTCGATCAGATCATAGATCTCATCTGCCGCAAACAGGTCCTTGGAGCCCATCGTGAACAGCTCGCGCTCATTCACGCAGCGCTGGCCTTCCAGCAGCTGATATGTCCAGCGGCATGACTGGGCGCAGCCGCCTCTGTTTGCGTCCCTGAGCGTCATGCGGTTTGACAATGTGCATCTGCCCGAGATATTCACGCACATGCCCCCGTGGATAAAGGCTTCCGTATCGATCAGGCAGTCTTTGGTAATGGACCTGACATCACGCAGCGTGCATTCCCTTGCCAGAACGACGCGGTCAATATCCAGTGTTTCCTTCAGCCAGTTGGCTGCTGAGGCATTGGTAACGCTCATCTGTGTGGAACAATGGATCTCCACCCTGGAGGTGCATTCCCTGATCAGCTTCATGATTGCCGGGGAGGCAGTGATGAATGCGTCAACACCGATCTCTTCCAGCTCTTTCAGATAATCAGACAGTCCTTCAAAATCCTCATCATGCGGGATCATGTTGACGGTCACATGTACTTTTGAACCATGCGCATGCGCAAACGCACAGGCTTCACGGATATCATCCATCGTAAAATTGGAAGCACGTGAGCGCAGTGAAAACTTCATGCCTCCCAGGTATACCGCATCTGCCCCGTACAGTACAGCAGTCTGAGCTCTTTTCAGATCACCAGCCGGTGCCAGCAGCTCAATTCTGTTACCGGATCGTTTTCTGTCCATAATAGCCCTCCGAAAGAGGCAGTTCCGGGAACAGCCTTCTGTAACGTTCCTCTTCCTCTTTTGCATCGCTGCCGTTCAGGATCCTGCGTATCGCTTTGATCGCTTCAGCGATCTCCTGCACTTCACTGCCAAGACGTTCTATATAGAATGAATCCGCACCGCATGATGCAAACAGCTTCAGGTCTTCAAATGATTCCTGAACAAAGTCAGAATAGATATATGTGCCGGTCTGTGTTTCAAAGACAGGCATCAGTCCTTCACGTTTCGCTTCCTGCAGAAACAGATCTCTTCCGGCTGTTTCAAATGCAGTTCCGGTGTCTTCGCGGTAAGCGCTGAGCAAGGGTCTGCCTGAAACAGACATCAGCAGTCTCCCGTGCACAGTCACCTGCAGACCGGGACATTTTCTGAGAATATCCGTGATCTCATCCCTCGTCAGCAGCGGTGATACAGATACGGAAGAGATATGCTGTGACATCCACCATGCCGCATCAAATGTACTGACTGCCAGCATTTCCGGTCTGTATACCAGTTTTTCTTTCATTCCGCGCTCTTCCGCGATCGTTACCAGAGCAGGATCCGAGAAATAGATACGATCGATCTGCCCAGGCTCCAGCGACCCCAGTATATCCAGGGCAATATGGAGATCCTCCGGCATAAAGAGCCGGTTCATCATGAGCGATACCGGTGCGCAGGCAGTGATCGTTTCCATGTCCGCTTCCCTAAGCGCGCTCATAGCACATCCCTTTGGGGCCAGTACGATCTCATCCGCACCTGCTTCTCTGAATATTCTGATTTCTTCCGCGTTTTCCGCGCTAACTGTGATTCTTGTCATATCATCCAAAATGATACTCTGTTTCACGTTCTTTGCAAAGTCATGCTTGACGGGAATACATAGCATTGCTAGTATGATTGCATTATTACACGGAACCTTTGCGTTAAGTGCTGTCTGCCTTTGGGGGGCATTCAGACGAAAAGGACACCTTGCGGTAAAGGATTCCGTCCCAGATGTGAAAACTCTTTTTCACAGATTGGGGAAAGGAGGTCACATGTTCACAAAAGAATACTGGAAATCATCAGCTGAAAAACTCAGATCAACAAAGTATCTTGCAATCATGGCAGCGACGATCGCCATGAAGACTGCTCTGTCATTTTTCTATATTCCGATCAGTGAAAACCTGCACATCAGCTTCGGCTATCTTCTGACAGCCATTGAAGGCGCTGTGCTCGGTCCTGTGGCTGCAGCAGTTTCAGGAGGGGTCACGGATATTGTCAGCTTTATGATCAACCCTACCGGTCCCTTTTTCTTCGGCTATACACTGACTGCTATGATGGGACCGTTTATTTACGGGCTGTTCTTCTACCGTCAGAAGATCACGCTGCCAAGGATCATTCTTGCCAAGGCTGTCGTGAACTACGGCGTGAATGTGCTGATCGGATCACTCTGGTCTGCAATGCTCTACAGCAAAGGCTACATTTACTATGCAGGCAAAAGCCTGATCAAAAATACAAGCATGCTGCCGATCGAGATCATCCTGCTTTATACGATTTTCAGACTTGTAGGACCGTATCTTGAGCGCAGAAAGCTGATCATCAAACAGAACTGACAGGATCGATACATATCATCCATAGGTGAAACTGCAATGACACATTATGAGATCGTAAAACAGAATATCGGAAAAACAGAACTCTGCGTTGTTACCAAGCACCGCACGATCGAACAGGCAATGTATTTCTATGACAGAGGCGAACGGATCTTTGCAGAGAACCGCGCGCAGGAACTGGCAGAGAAAGCAGAACAGATGCCGAGGGATATTCAATGGCAGTATATCGGGCATCTGCAGAGAAACAAAGTCAGAGCTGTCCTGCCGTACATTTCATGCATTCAGTCCCTGGACTCGCTGCGGCTCGCAGAAACGATCGAGCAGGAATGCGTCAAAACCGGCAGAACGGTCGATGCACTGCTGGAAGTACATCTTGCCCTGCAGGACACGAACAAAACGGGAATGACCATAGAAGAAGCTTATGAACTGCTTCATCATGCTGAACAGTTCCCGCACATTCAGATGAAAGGTCTGATGGTCATGGGGCCCCATACCGATGACGAGGAACGTATCCGTGCAGTATTCATGAAAGCAAACGAACTGTTCAAAGACATGCAGAAACAATACCCGGCATTCCGGACATTGTCCATGGGCATGAGCAGTGACTATCAGATCGCAGTCGCATGCGGATCTACAATGGTGCGCATCGGTACTTATTTATTTACAGAAGAAGAGTA
>DMBB01000053.1 GCA_003446295.1 Erysipelotrichaceae bacterium | reverse complement strand
AAGCTGTTGAATCCTGTGTTCATGTAGTCGAATGCCTTAGAGATCTCGACAGCTCTGTCACCGCGGAAGTTATAGAGGATCACGGAGTCGCCGTCATCGACTGTTCCGACAGGCTGACCGTCTTTTGCAATAACGAAGCCCGGCAGATACTGGTCTGTATAGCCGCCTTCTGCACGCAGTGTTTCGATTGCTTCAGTTGCGCTTGCGAACATTCTGCCGTCACCCATGACATGGATATGCCATCCTTTTTCAACCATGGACCAGTCAGCTTCATAACGGTCCATCGTAATGGACATTCTGCCGCCGCCGCTTGCGATCACACCGTGGAATCCGGATTCATTGAGTTCTTTGAGAACATCTTCAAGCTGATCTACATACTGCAGAGCACTTGTTTCAGGAACGTCTCTTCCGTCGAGCAGGATATGAACTCTGACTTCATTGACGCCTTCCTTCTTGCATTCTTTCAGCATTGCGATCAGATGTGAAATATTGGAATGAACATTGCCGTCTGACAGCAGGCCGAGGAAATGCATCTTGCCGTTATGTCCTTTGACAAAATCAACTGCACCCTTCCAAGCATCGGACTCATAGATCTTTCCGCTTTCAATGGACTCATTTACAAGTTTTGCACCCTGTGAATAGATCTGGCCGCATCCCAGTGCATTGTGTCCGACTTCGGAGTTGCCCATGTCATCGTCAGAAGGAAGGCCTACAGCTGTTCCGCTGGCTTTGATCGTTGTATGAGGCCATTTGCTCATCAGTTCGTCGATCTGAGGTTTGTAAGCATGGAGAACGGCATTGCCATTGTCTTTTTCAGTCCAGCCTACGCCATCCATTACCACTAAAACTACCGGTTTTCCCATTTTAATACTCTCTCCTTTTATGCTTTCCAGTGTATTACTTGCATTGTTTTTTCAGATGAGCACTATCCGGAATGTTTATTCCGTCTTTTGAAGGATATCATTCCATGCTCACCAGCACATCTGTCTTTACACCTGCTATTATTTTATAATGTTTTTCCGGAATTACCTATTGTTTTGTTCAACTTTGCACAAACAAATCATATCTGTTCAGGACAGTACCGTGCCTGAGGTACCGAACATCCTGCAATGACCGCATTCCTGTACCACAGTATGCATCAGATCCTGCAAAACAGATCACAACCATATACTTCCCTGCTGTCTTTTAGGATAATATGCATGGAAGGAGTTGTCTTATTAGTGTATTTACAGGAAAAGAAAAACTGAAACTCGGCTTCGGGCTGATGCGTCTGCCCCGGAAAGCCGACGGTACGATCGATGTTGAACAGACTGCCGAAATGACAGACATGTTCATGGCAGCAGGCGGTACATACTTCGATACAGCCTGGGTCTACCCGGGCAGCGAAGAAGCGATCCGCAAGGCTCTTGTTGAAAGATATCCCCGTGATTCCTATACTCTTGCCAGCAAGCTGATCATTCAGCCTGGATCCGGGATCACTGAGGAAGAAGCCAAGCGGGAACTGCAGACCAGTCTTGAGCGCAGCGGTGCCGGTTATTTTGACTATTATCTGGTCCATGCGATCCAGCGCAGCAATTATCAGAAATATGAAGAATACGGTATCTGGGATTATGTAAAACAGCTGAAGGAACAAGGCCTGATCAAGCATTACGGTTTCTCTTTCCACGGAGATCCTGCGCTTCTGGAAGAACTGCTTGAAAAACATCCTGACGCGGAATTCGTCCAGCTGCAGATCAATTATGCCGACTGGGAGAATCCCGGTGTCGCAGCAAGACGCAACTGGGAGATCTGCAAAGAACACGGTAAGCCTGTCACGGTCATGGAGCCTGTCAAAGGCGGTCTCCTCGCAGATCCGATCGATACGGTCAAAGCTGTATTTGACGCAGAAAACACCGGTGCATCCTATGCTTCATGGGCACTCCGGTATGTCGCTTCCAAGGATAACCTGCTTGCTGTATTGAGCGGCATGAGTTCCATAGAGCAGATGAAAGACAACCTCAGCTTCATGGCTGATTTCAAACCGCTGAACGAACATGAGGAAGCAGTGATCGCAAAGGCTGTGGAAGCACTGAACGCTGATAAATCGATTCCCTGCACCGCCTGCCATTACTGCACCAAAGGCTGTCCGATGGGCATTCCGATCCCTGAGATCTTCACGGTTCAGAATCGCAAAAAAGGCAGTCCTGAATTCCGAACAAAGAGAGAATATGCGATCGTTACCGAAGGCAAAGGCAAGGCAAGTGACTGCATCCAGTGCGGCCAGTGCGAAGGCGCATGTCCTCAGCATCTGCCGATCATTTCCCTGCTGGAGGAGTGCAGACCTCTGGAAGGCTGATCTGTTTTCAGCAATCGTAATATCTGCTGATTTAAAAAAGGACTTTTGTACCGGGTATTCACCGGCCAGAAGTCCTTTTTCTGATGTATCAGTTCTCTGATGATCGCAGGATCCGGGAATCGTTCAAAAACGCAATGATGCTGTTCATGCATTTTTGATCACCATTCGGATCATCTGACTTTATCAAATTGAAAGTAAACAGCAGACCGAAACTGCCTGCTTCAGTTCTGACTTTCACTGCATACGTTATTTTCGAATCCAATGGCTGCCTGTTTTGAAACACATCAAATACATATTCATTTCCGTTTATATTGTTCTTCTTCTGCGCAGCATTCAATGGGATCTGCCGATCGATCAGCTGTTCGAATGCCTCAGTGTCTTGCTGTATCGCATATATTTCCACCCATGCAGGTTCATAGGGACTGGATATTTGTCCGTACAGTTTCACCGCTGTATTACGATCAAAAGGATCACTTAAATTCAGCAATTCATATTGAAACCCGAATCGTTTCAGATCAGCTGCATATAAATGATCGATCTCATTGATCGTCAGAGACTTCCTTCTTGTGCCGTAATACACGAAAGAAGACAGCAGACATATGACCGCAATTCCCGCACAGATCAGGATCTTCATTCTTTTCTTCATGCGATCCCCCCTCAAGTTGATAGTGCATCAATGATCTGCACTTACAAACACTGCATATAACCGCCGTACTGTCATTGTTCCTGCAGTTCTTTCCTATTCTTAAATCATGCAGGATTCAGGAACCAGTGTGAGGTGCTTTTTCCGGATTTACAAATTCGTACTTCCAGATCTCCCGGACTGTATCAAGCGCGTCCAGCAGTACTTCCCATTCTTCTCTTTGATACGCTCCCCGCCATGTTTCTATAAACGTTTCGGTCACGTCTTCACCTGTCTGACGGTCTTCCAGGATCAGATACTGGTAAGTATCAAATCTGCCGTCTTTATAAAGCGGATCAGGCCATATTTTCTGAGGATCATATTCAAAGATATTTCTGAATTTCTCTATCATTTTAGGATTGAGCGTCACATATTCCGGGTAATCATGCACCAGCTTCAATAATTCGTCATTGGCATAATAAACTCCGTAATTAGGCTCATCCAGCAGCCAGCCCATGTTTTCATCTTCATAAAGATAGAAGAATGTTATTTCGTTTTCACTGTTCCAAAGGATCTGGTAAAAGGGTTCTGTCTTTCCCATGAGCTGTTTTACCCTTTTCAGATCACGATCATCCCGGACAACAGACCAGCTGCCTGTCGGCCTGCAATTCAGAATGCTTTCTTTCAGATCACGAATATACTCAGCATCTGATGCAGAATAATAAGTGCTCTGACGGGATTGGGTGAAATCATTCTCCGTTCCCGGCATTTCATCGTCTCGATTGATCACAACAGAAAACGCATCCTCATTTCTGAATACAGCAGTTCCGCGATAAGGATGCGGCATCCATGTATGCGACCAATACATATTTGCTGTAAAGACAAGTCCGAATGATACTGCTGCGCTCAAAATGGACCCTATCACCGTAATTGCCTTCTCCTGTTTTCTGAATTTCTGAGAAAGATAATAAACAATGTCTCTCAGCAGGATCCATATCAGGATGATCCCGGCATATGTGCACATGCCCCTGAGATAATAATGGCCTTCCGTCATATTGTTTCTGAAGCTGGCGATTTGTGAAACATTGCCGCCGGCAAGGATCAGCAGCATGCATATCAAAGCCGCAATATACGGAGAACCTTTTGATCTTCTTTTCCAGAGAAGCGGTTTGAATATCGGGAAAAAGAACTGAAAATGTCCGAAAGAATCCACAAACAGTTCTGAAGAATGGTTCAGGACATCCTTCGTGATATCAAGGAAACCTGCCGGCTGCTGATCGATCTTATGAAGATATGCATCAGCATTCAGTTCCTGAAACGCAGTTTTTGTGCTTACGATCTCTGCGGACAGCTTTCTGGCTTCTTTTAATGTCACGATTTCCTCATCCAGTCTGCCGAGATGATCATTCAGTACTTCAGACAGTTCTTTGGTGCCGTTCAGGATCGTCTGGATCTCCGAGATCGGTACAGATAACCGGCGCAGCAGCAATACTTTTTTCAATTGCTCAACATCCTGGTCATTAAATACCCTGTACCCGTTCTCTTTTCTGGAAGAAGATACCAGGCCCATCTTCTCGTAGTAACGCAGGTTTTCTTTCGTAATACCAAGCAGGTCCAGCATTTCTTTCATCTGCATCGTCGTTACCTCCCTTATCTGTACATATCGTAAAGGGTGCAGGAACTGCACAGTCAACAGGGAAAGTGCAGAAAATCGCGTTTGTACTGTTTTATTCCGCTTCTTCAGGCAAAATGATCCTCATGAGCATCCTGACCGTGCCTGCGGAATAACCAATGCACTGCGAGCAATACCGCCTGAAACAGCAATACTGCCGCAATGGCTGCGGCACAGATCAGGGAGTAAATACTTTTCTTTTTCATACGTACAATTCCTGAAATCTGTATTTTAACGTTTCAGGTGTGACAGTCTGTCAAGGTAACATATTCCAAGCACGATCATCCAGTAGACCGAGATCAATGAAACCAGCAGTACCGGACGATTCTGCAGTGGTAATCCGCCGAAAGGAGGATACAGAAACACCGCAAGGATCGTCAGATCATACGGCAGATGTAACAGCTTTGTTGCCAGACCCAGAACAGCCATAAACAGAAATGCCCAGCCGTAGATTTTTACAAAAAGACTGTTTCTCCGGTAAGCATAAAGGAGAATATATATCATCCAGCTGACCGTGATCAGAAAGCACAGGATTCTGTTTGTTTGTGATAACTGAGGACTGAGTCCCAGAAACCATGCACAGCAGGTGAACAAAACCGCGAATAATTTTGAAAACAACAGTTCTGATACCTTCATTATGATCACCCTTTCTTTACCTTTTCTGTTTCTGCTGTCTGCTGCAATTATCAAAGTGCCTTTTCATGATATGTTTAAATTTTCTGTCTGGTTCAGCTGTATGGTCTGTTCTTCTGTGTTGCCCTAAAAAAGTGGACTACATTTGTAAACCTATTATAACATAAGCCGTTTTTACAGTGTATGAATACTTGTTAAAGCACTTATGTTATTCGCGGGATTCTCAGGCTGTCATCAGTTTTATACAAATGAAAGCAACGGTATGAGTCATACCGTTACCAGTACATGCATGACACTGCTTTGTTCTTTCCAT
>DMBB01000187.1:4296-6457 GCA_003446295.1 Erysipelotrichaceae bacterium | reverse complement strand
ATCCTGCAGATGGAAAAGGAAAGAGGCCTTGACCACAGTGCAGCGATCGCGGATATGAGGTTTGAATACATCCAGAAGGTATCGGATCTCTGCGTGATCCGTCCGAAGGAAAGCCGTGAACATCTGAGAAGCCAGAAGATCGACAGTATCCTGACCGGAAAATACACAGCCATTCCGATGTTCATCCTGATCATGGGAATGGTATTCTTCCTGACATTCTTCCTGATCGGACCGTTCCTGCAGGATCTGCTGGCAAACGGTATCGGTGTGCTGGGTGACTGGATCCAGTCACTGATGATCAAAGGGCAGGTCAATGAGGCAGTCCAGAGCCTGATCATGAAAGGCATCTTTGAAGGTGTCGGAAGCGTACTCAGTTTCCTTCCTCTGATCGTAACGCTGTTCTTTTTCCTGTCAATGCTGGAAGACAGCGGATATATCGCACGTGTAGCATTCTTCATGGACCGTCTGCTGCGTCATATCGGCCTGTCCGGACGAAGCATCGTACCGATGCTGATCGGATTCGGATGTACGGTACCGGCTGTCATGTCGACACGAACACTTCCCAGTGACCGTGACAGACGCATGACGATCTTATTGACGCCGTTTATGTCATGCACAGCAAAGCTGCCGATCTACAGTTTCTTTGTCAACGCATTCTTCCCGAAATACAGCTGGATCATCATCACCGGACTGTATCTGCTGGGAATCGTTGTCGGCATCCTGCTTGCAATGCTCTACCGGAATACGCTGTTCAAAGGTGAAGCAGTTCCGTTTGTCATGGAACTTCCGAATTACCGTCTGCCGAGTCTGAAGAATGTATGGCAGCTCTTATGGGAAAAATCCAAGGACTTCCTGCACCGCGCATTCTCGGTCATCCTGATCGCAACGATCGTTGTATGGTTCCTGCAGAGCTTTGATTTCAGGTTCAATCTGGTATCTGATTCACACAACAGTATCCTGGCAATGATCGCAGGCGTCGTAGCGCCGCTGTTCAGACCGATCGGTCTGGGAGACTGGCGTATCGTCACATCGCTTGTCAGCGGCTTCATGGCCAAGGAAAGCGTTGTCTCGATCATGGAAGTATTGTTTGCCGAAGGAGTCAATGCGATCGGCCCGCTGGCAGCGGCATCCATGCTGGTATTCAGCCTGCTCTATACGCCATGCGTTGCAGCCATCGCATCCATCAAACGTGAGATGGGCGGAAAATGGGCGTTCTACGTCGTGCTGTGGCAGTGCGGCATCGCCTGGATCATGGCGTGGCTTGTACGCATGATCGGATTGCTGCTGGGGATGTCCTGAGCATAGCATCATTTATACAACAGACAGCTGTGATGATATCCAGCTGTTTTTTTACATGCAGGGATAGGATTGTCAGAATCAATAACGCTGTTTTTTCGGCGAGCGTGATACAATATAAGCAATCATATTGTTCAGGAGGTTATCATCGTGTCAGATCATAATAATAGTTATATCAGCCGTACCAGCGGACTGAAGGCGAAGGATTATATCGGCTATGCAATGGTCGATACTGCAGGATGTCTGGTATTTGCGCTGGTCACAACGCTTCTGCAGAAGTTCTACACTGATATCTTTCATCTGAGTCCTTTGTTCATCATGGTCATGTTTATCGTTGCCAGAGTGTGGGACGGCATCAACGATCCGATCATGGGCAGGATCTGCGATACCGTTGAACCGGGCAAATACGGACGCTACAGAAAATGGATCCTGTATGCTGCAGTACCGCTTTCTATTTCAGCTGTCCTGATGTTCCTGAAATTACCGGGAATCGGAGAAGAAGGCCACTATACCGCAACGTGTATTTATGCGACATGCACATATATCTTCTTCGGAATGGCATACACCGTACTGCAGATCCCTTACGGATCTCTGGCATCGGTCGTAACGACTGACGCACATGAACGCAGCAAGCTCTCCGTCTTCCGTTCAATCGGTGCGGCGCTTGGTTCGATCCCTGTACTGCTGATCGCCAGCTTTGCCTACGCAGACCGCCTTGACGGGTCAGGCAATCCCGTGATCGGTGAAAACGGCAAGGTGATCACTGATCTGCAGTATGGACCGGTCATCAAAGGCGTCATCATCATGGCAATCGTATCATGCATCATGCTGCTGATCGCATTCACATTGAACAAGGAACGCGTCA
>DMBB01000187.1:0-4165 GCA_003446295.1 Erysipelotrichaceae bacterium | reverse complement strand
GCATTCATCGGCGTCACCATGGTATCGATGCTGCTGCTTGCAGGTCAGATGTTCACACAGAGCTTCTACACATATCTGTTCAATGACTATTTCCATGCAAACTGGATGAACCTTGCCACACAGGCATGCACTTACTCACCGATGATCATATTCATGTTTTTCCTCCCCAAACTGACGGGAAAGAAGGGCAAGAAGGAAGTTACATCAGTCGGCATGACGATCGCTGCACTGGCAAATCTTGTACTCTTCTTCCTGCGCGGAATGGATCCTGCAAAGCTGCTCTGGATCTTCCTGATCATGAACTTTATCAGCGGTTGCGGATTAACAACACTGGTCATGCAGCTCTGGGCTATGGTCACCGATGCGATCGATGATATTGAAGTCAGCACAGGAAGCCGTGAAGACGGAACTGCTTACTCCGTATTCAATCTGTTCAGAAAAGTAGGGCAGGTGCTTGCAGCGATCTGCGTCAACGGCGCACTGCTCGGCATGCACTATAAATATGAAAAAGGAGCGGTTCAGACGCTCGCAAACCTGAAGATCATGTATGACCTCGGAACACTGATCCCCGCGATCATGTTCGGCATTATGGCGCTGATCCTGATCTTCTACTATCCGCTTACCAAAGAAAAAACGGAAGAGCTCCAGATCAGCAAGGAACTGAAGCTCAAAGAATCCTACGAAAACAAAGAGATTGAGATCTGATCAAGATCTATGAGAAGTGCAGTTCAGAACTGTGCTTCTTTTATTTCTGCCTTGGGATCTCCTTTATTGATCATATTGCTGCAGAGTTTCAGAACAGAAGGCTTGCCCATCCGAGTCCGTTCCTTGCCGAAGCACATGATTTTTGTCCTGCCCTTGAAGCAGTTCTGCCAGTGCGGCCTGAACGGTCCGTCAGGATCTCCTGTCTTGACATATGCGGCTGTGTAATCGATCAGCTGTCTGGATACTTCATAATCTCTGACAGTATACGGACGCCATGAAGAAGAAAGTCTGCCGAACATATAGCGCAGATCACATGAATGGAAAGCACCATTGTCATCACCCGGGCCATCCAGATCAAAGTAATAAATATACGCATTGTTTTTCGTACCGAACTGATTGCCGATGAACGCCATCAACGGGGCATACATATCATTGTTTGTATAGCCGAGCATATATCCGATTTTCAGAGGATCATTGATCAATTGATCGACAGGACCTTTCAGAAGATACCCGTCAATGACCGGCATCGTATTGTACAGCGTATCACTGCGCTCCTGCTTCAGTTCCTGCACAGCAGTCAGCAGTTCTTTGACCGGCAGTGTTCTAAGTTCATCCAGCGTACTGCATCCGGTCTTTTTCATCACCTCCAGCCAGTATTCCTGTGTCTGTGAGGCAGGTCTTGGAAGGGCAAACCTCGGGAACAGACCGGCTCCGGACATCATGACCACACGCTGAAACAGGCCTTCATTGGCATGGTTCAGACAGAGATACTGGATGGAGATCGCTCCAGCACTCTGTCCGGCAAGCGTAATGTTGTCAGGATCTCCCCCGAAATCAGCAATATGTGCCTTGACCCATCTGATGGCTGTCAGCTGATCATCCAGGCCGAAGTTTCCGTTTCTGCCGTATTCTTTCTGTATATCTTCATGCGTCAGATATCCGAAGATACCCGTGCGGTAATTGATGAAAACAGTAATGATCCCGCGCTTTGCAAATTTATAGCCGCGGAAAGGTTCCTCCTGATTGCAGCCGGAATTGAAGCCTCCGCCATGGATAAAGATCATGACAGGGCAGTGTTCAGGCAGGGCAGGCGTACAGATATTCAGGTTCAGGCAGTCTTCATCATAATGAAAATCAATTCCTTCCCTGAATTCCCTGTAATAGAACAGACGCTCAGGATTATCCAGCTGAGGGAAATACATCCTGTACTGCGGACACGCGCTGCCGTAAGACACCGCATACAGTTTTCCTTCAAATCTGTCAACAGGTACTGCATAACGGAAACGCTCTGCTCTGGCATAGGGAATGCCGAGAAATTCTCTGTATTCGGCAGTACAATTGCCTGCTACAGTTCCGAGGGATGTTTCAAGCTCAATATGTTTGATTTCTTCCATGATATGTTCTCCGGTACAGGCATAATTCTGTCTGTATGATGCTGTATGTAAATATGTTAGCACAATTCATCAGGCCTGAATCTGACGCTGCGTATTTTTGAACAGGCACTTTGCCTGATCGTCCTGAAAAAAAGCGGCAGGTTATTTCCAGCCGTCCTGGTTTATCAGAGTATTTATCTCAGAGATTGGAAAGAAGCAGTATGTGCAGAAGAAGACAAACTTTTTAGCACACTTGCCTTGACAGTGCTAAACAACGGATATATACTGTTAGCAGTCAAGGGATAGGAATGCTAAAAGGAGGCGGATATCATGTTGACACCCAGACGTATCGAAATATTCAAAGCAATCGTCGACGAATATATCCGTACCGCTGAACCGGTTGGTTCCAAAGCACTGCAGCAGAAATATCATCTGCCGTATTCCAGTGCGACCATCCGTAATGACATGCAGGTACTTGAAGAGATGGGATACCTTGAAAAAACACATACTTCAAGCGGAAGAGTTCCGAGCACATTAGGATACAAGTTCTATTGTGAGAACCTTCTGAGCGGCTCAGGCATGGACAAACGAATGGAAGTAGCGATCCGTGATGCATTTGACGCAGCCAACCTGAATATTGAAGAGGCGATCCAGCAGAGCTGTCAGATATTGTCTGAAATGACAAATATGACAAGCGGCGCGATCGGACCTGATTCATCAAAGCAGCGCCTGCAGCATATCAAACTGTTCCCGCTTGACGACAAAAATGCAGTATGCGTATTTATCACAAATTCGGGACATACCGAAACAAGGACGTTCCACTTTGAACAGTCAGTATCCGTACATGATATCGAAACATGTACAGAGATCCTGAATGACAGACTGAAGAACGTACCGCTGACAGAGCTGGTCGACCGTATGGAAGACATCAAACCGCTGCTGTCATCGGTCGTTGAACGCCATGAGATCCTCTTTACGGCATTTGTCCAGGCATTCATCAAGTTTGCCAGCGAGAATGTTTACTTCTCAGGAAAGGACAAACTGCTGTATCAGCCGGAGTTTGAAGACATCGGTAAGCTGAAGCAGCTGATGTCGATGCTGGATGACTCCACAGTATGGAGAGACCTCGGGAATGATTCAACTGCAGTCGCAGTCAGAACAAACCAGGGCACGGAACTGACATGGCTGAATGACGTTGCGATCGTCAGGAGCACATTCCGGGTCAGCGATGAGGAAAACGGACAGCTGATGGTGGTAGGTCCAAGCCGTATGAATTACGACCAGATCGTTTCAATGATCGGCTATACTGCAAAGATGATTGAAAAAATGTACAGCTCGGGAGGCGGTGAGGAAGAAAAATGACAGAAGAAAAAATGGAACAGACAGCTGAGACAGCCGTAAATGAAGAGGCAGCAGCTGAGGAAACAAAAGAAAAGGAAACCGCTGAAGCGATCGTTGAAAACGCAGAACCTGCTGAAGAAGCGGTGGATGAAAAGGGTAAGCTCCATAAGATCTTATCCGGTGACAGCAAGAAAAAAGCACTGAAAGAAGAAATCGAAAAACTGAAGGCAGAAAACGAAGAACTGAAGGGCAGAGTTGATGTTCTGAGAAACGAATATGCAAGAGCATATGCGGACACAGAGAATATCAAGAAGCGTCTGTACAAGGAAAACGAAATGAACAACAAGTACAGAGCACAGTCATTTGCACTGGAAGTGCTTCCGGTTCTGGACAACTGTGAAAGAGCACTTGCGGTAGAAACACAGGATGAAAATTACCGCAAAGGATTCGAAATGGTATACAGAAGCCTCGTCAATGCGTTAAAGAAGGAAGGCGTTGAAGAGATCGAGGCCCTGAACCAGCCGTTCGATCCGAACTGGCATCAGGCTATGATGTCAGAAGCTGTTGAAGGCGTTGAGCCCGGCACAGTCGTTCAGGTGCTTCAGAAAGGATACAAAATCAAAGACAGACTGCTCAGAGCAGCCATGGTAAAGATCAGTGAGTAAATAAACAGGAGGAAACGAATATGAGCAAGATTATCGGTATTGACTTAGGTACAACAAACAGCTGCGTAGCTGTTATGGAAG
>DMBB01000117.1:1046-3133 GCA_003446295.1 Erysipelotrichaceae bacterium | reverse complement strand
TTCATCACGTCCTATGATCTGCTGAAACGTGATATCGGTTTATACGAAGACATGCACTTCTCCTACCAGATTCTGGATGAAGCACAGTTTGTCAAAAACCCGCGGGCTGCCGTTTCCCGTTCCGTACGCATCATCCACAGCGATCACCGTATTGCTTTGACCGGCACACCGATTGAAAACAGACTCAGTGAACTCTGGTCCATCTTTGATTACCTGATGCCCGGATTCCTGTATTCGTATGAGGATTTCCGCAGCCGCTTTGAAACGCCGATCACACGTTCCCGTGATGAAACCGCCACCGAACAGCTGCGCCGCATGGTCTCTCCGTTCATTCTCCGCAGACTGAAGGAAGATGTGCTGAAGGATCTTCCCGAAAAGCTGGAGGAAATCCGGTATGCGGGCTTTGATGAAGAACAGCAGAAACTGTATGACGGACAGGTTGTGCGCATGCGTGAAATGATTGCCTCGCTGGATCAGAACAGCGGTGAAAACAAGATCCGTATTCTGGCCGAGATGACCAGAATCAGACAGATCTGCTGTGATCCTTCCCTGCTTGTGGACGGATATACCGGCGGTTCCGCCAAACGCGAAGCCTGCCTGGATCTGATCCGCAGTGCTGTGGAAGGCGGTCACAAGATGCTTGTCTTCTCGCAGTTCACCAGTATGCTGGAGCTTCTTGAAGAAGATCTGCACAAAGAGGATATCCCGTACTACAAGATCACCGGCGCTACCTCCAAGGAAGACCGCATGAAGTTTGTGCAGCAGTTCAACACGGATGAAACACCCGTCTTCCTGATTTCCCTCAAAGCAGGCGGAACCGGACTGAACCTGACCGGTGCCGACGTTGTGATCCATTATGATCCCTGGTGGAATCTGGCTGCCCAGAATCAGGCCACAGACCGTGCCCACCGGATCGGACAGACAAAGAAGGTCAATGTATTCAGACTGATTGTCCGGGATACGATTGAAGAGCGCATTCTGGAAATGCAGGCAGCGAAAAAGGATCTGGCCGATTCCATCCTGACCGGTGAGATGACTTCACTCGGTTCCCTCAGCAAAGAGGAACTGCTCGAACTTCTTTCCTGATCTCTTACAAAAAAAGCGGTTCACTTCATGCGGAAGTGAGCCGTTTTTCTATGCAGTAAGATTGGCACTCATCAGTTCAAGCACATGCACGCCATCAGCACCGCCGAGCCGTACACCTTGCAGGCATGAATTACAGTATACAACCGTCCGGTCCGTCTTATACTGCTTCACCCATTCCTCCATTCTTGCTTTCTGTTCTTCCGGAGGAAGCGGGGTGACGATATCCTGCATCGGTCCGTAGGTTTTCGGCGCAATCTGCAGGTTTCCGGGAGCGATTGGCCGCAGCAGGAAGAGACCGTCAAAGGTGGTCTTTTCAAAGTTCTCTTCAAGTTCAACCGGAACCATATTCATACGCCGCAGACACTCGCGGATGGCATGCTGTTCAGAGGCATGTTCACGTGCCCGCCAGCAGTCCTGCACAGTAATGGCTTCGCCGTGATAATCAGGCCACGGGAATGATTCATCCCCGAGCAGATATTCATACAGGCTTGTAACATCCGCCTGCGGTGATGCCTCTTCGGTGATCAGTGCGCATGATGTGCAGTTGTTCAGGACCAGGTCTCCTTCCTTCAGAAGCTTCTGGGTAGGTCTGCAGCATCCTGCTATTGTTATATTCTTTTCTTCCTTCAGATACTTTTTCAGCTTTGCGGAAGTTTCCGGATTGGCCGCCGTAAACCGGCAGCTCGGCAGGTAATAAATCATTGTCTTCACTCCTTTATATCTGTCAAGTTTCACTATAGCATGTATGTACCCGGAAACCTACAATTATCTCTTTCATCATCATTCGATTTAAACTATACTTTTTTACGTTAGAACGGAGCACTGCATATGGCAAATTTCGTATTTGTATCCCCAACCTTTCCTGACACCTATTACCAGTTTCCGAAGGCATGGAAGGAACTCGGCGGCACATCTCTCTGTATCGGAGAAGATCCGTACGAATATCTTTCCGAAGATCTGAAACGGGCAAGTGATGAATACTATCAGGTCTCTTCCCTCGG
>DMBB01000117.1:0-935 GCA_003446295.1 Erysipelotrichaceae bacterium | reverse complement strand
AAAATCGACTGGCTGGAATCCCACAATGAATTCTGGCTGGAACAGGATGCTATGCTGAGGACTGACTTCAACATAACAACCGGCGACAACTCCGAAACCGTCAGGCGCTACAAGCGTAAGTCCGGCATGAAGAAGTACTATGAGAAAGCCGGTGTCAAAACAGCGCGCTGGGCAATGGCTGAAACCCTGGATAAAGCTCTCGAATTTACAGCCGAAGTCGGTTATCCGATCATCGTCAAGCCGGATACGGGGGTTGGCGCAAACGCGACATACAAGATTAACAATGATGATGAACTCCGCGCTTTCTTCAATGATAAGCCGGCAGAACCGTATATCATGGAGGAATTCGTCACCGGTGAAATCGTATCGTTTGACGGACTCTGCGGACGCAACGGAGAAATCATCTTCCGCACCGTGCATGTCTATAAATCACAGGTCATGGATGTACTGAATCATAATTCCGAGAATTTCTTCTATTCACTGCGTGAAGTTCCCGAAGATATCGACAAAATCGGCAGAGCAGTCATTGAAGCATTTGACCTCAAGGCACGTTTCTTCCACACCGAATACTTCCGGATGACCAAAGACAAAAAAGGTCTCGGCAAAAAGGGAGACCTGATCGGGCTTGAAGTGAACATGCGTCTGCCCGGCGGATATATTCCGGATATGATGAACTTTGCGAACAATATTGACCTGTTCCGTATGTATGCGGATATGTGCATGAACGGATCATCCCCGATCATTACCGACCGTCCTTACTACTGTGCATTCTTCGGCAGACGGGACTGGGGTGCATATGTTCTTGATGAACCGGAAATCTTCCACCGCTACGGACAGAACATCCGCAAGCATGGCCGCATGCCCGGCATTCTTGCAGGTATGGGTGACGATTATTATATTGCCTGCTTCAAAACACTGGAAGAAGTTGAGAAGTT
>DMBB01000354.1 GCA_003446295.1 Erysipelotrichaceae bacterium | reverse complement strand
AAAAGACAGTGACTGTATCCAAAGATACACTGACAGCAGCCAATACAGATGTTGCATTACCTGAGACAGTTATGATGATGAAGAACGGCGCTAAACCGATGCCTGAAGTTACATTTAATGGAACAGAACTTACTGAAGGAATTGACTATACACTGAGCTATGCAAACAACAAGAAAGCAGGAACAGGTACAGTCACAGTCAAAGGCAAAGGAAACTATGCCGGAAGTGTGAAGAAGAACTTCACGATCGCTGCAAAGGATCTGTCAGAGACAACCCTTGTGTTTGCCAACAATGTCAACAGTTCCACGAAGAAGGGAAGCTATAAGACAACCGTCGTCATCAAAGATAAAGACGGAGGCTTACTGAAGGCAAATACAGACTACACACTGAAGTTCTATGATGGAGATGCAGAGATCCCTGCGGCAGCTTCAGCGAATGATTATCTTGGAAAGACACTGACAGTGAAGGTATCCGGTAAAGGTAACTACACAGGAGAAGATGTACTCAGTGCAGAGTATACAGTCGTTGATAGTAAATATAATCTTGCAAAGGCCTCGATCGTGATCAAGCCTCAGCAGTACCTTTCCGGTAAGCCTGTAGAGATCACAAGCCAGGACCATTTCAAGAAAGCAGCGATGGGCAAGACACCGCTGACACTTGGAACAGACTTCAAGGTATACGCCTACAGCAACAACGTCAACAGAGGGACAGCTACTGTCGTATTCGAAGGAATCGGAGAATACAGCGGATACAAGAGCGTTACCTATAAGATCGGACAGAGAACGGTCAAGGACCATTGGGAAGGCATTATGTCATTCTTTTCCGGACTGACAGATTGACCGGACACTGCAGAAACAAGGTCATAAAAACCGAATTGATCTGAAAAGAAAGCCGGACGAAATGGGCATTGCTCGTCCGGCTTTCATATGCTGTTTATATGTGATTATGAAAACCGGCAGGTACGTATCATTGATCAATATGATCCTGCCGGTTATTTTGTTATGCTGTTTTGAAAGCCATGAGGTTTTTATAATCGTGGTACCAGAGCAGTCCTTCCAGGATGGTGGTGACTGTCCAGCTGATCGGGAAACAGATATAGATCATTTCCAGTGTGTGATGCATCGGGAAGACCGTCCATAACCAGAGCAGGCGTACACCGCATATTCCGATCATCATGATCACGGTAGGCATTGTGGAATTGCCTATACCTCTGACTGCATTGACGAATACATCCAGGGATGCATTCAGCATCAGCCAGAATGCAACATATTTCAGACGAACGATACCGGCTTCAATGACTGCGGGGTCGTCCGTGTAGAGGCTGAGCAGTGCATTGCCGTTGAACCGCGCGAGTGAACTGAGCAGGAATGCAGAGCTCATACTCAGCAGCAGTGTCATTTTCACGATCTTCAGCATATTGTCATAACGCTTCGCACCCATGCTCTGTGAGACGAATGTAATGGAAGCCTGGGAAAATGCGCCCATTCCGATGTAAACAAAATTCTCGATATTTGCTGCAGCGGAGTTGCCTGCAACGATCACGGATGAATTAAATGAATTCAAAGAAGACTGTACGACGACATTTGAAATGGAAAACATCATGCCGGATATGCCTGCTGGTATACCGATACGCAGGATCTCTTTGACAAGTGCCATTTCCGGTTTCAGATGGGAAAGCATCAGTCTGGTCGCATCATCCTCATGCATCAGCACGTAAGTTACCATAAATGCCGCAAGCAGCTGTGAAATAACAGTGGCGATCGCAACACCTGCGGTACTCATATGGAATGCAATCACAAAGATCAGATTGAGAATGACATTCACAACGCCGCTGACTGCGAGGAAGACAAGCGGACGTTTTGTATCTCCTTTGGAACGGAGTATGACGGCACCGAAATTGTATGTCAGCATCGGCAGTGATCCAAGGAAGTAGATGCGCATATAACGTTCACTCAGATCAATGATGGATGCCGGTGTATTCATGAGCTCCAGCAAAGGTCTGGAAGCGAATGAACCGGCTGTCATCAGAAACAGACCGCCGGCAAACGCAATGCAGTAAGCCGTATGCACCGTTTTCGACAGATTTGCCTCATCATGCGCGCCGATATATCGGGCAGTCAGAACGTTTGTGCCGATGCTCAGTCCGTTGAACAGGGATGTCAGAAGGAAGATCAATGATCCGGTCGCACCGACGCCTGCCAATGCCTGCTGCCCGGCAAACTTGCCGACTACGATCGTGTCCGCCGCATTGAAGCACATCTGCAGTGCTGTCGCCAGCATCAGCGGTACGGCAAACATGATCATGTTATAAAGCAAAGGTCCATTTACGAGATCGGGTGTCTGTTTAGACTGCATAGGCATCATCTCCGTTAATAAAAAGAGTTTATTACGATTGTGTATGCGTTTCAAGCACATCGCATTTCCGGCGGGCGGATGTTTGCTACAATAGTGGCATGGTCAATGAAGAACGCATGTACCTGGAAAAAGCGCTTCGTACGATCGAAGTGTGGATACCGGGTGCTTTGGAACAATGGATGCCGGAATACGAAAAAGACCGGACACTATACAGAGTGGAAGACAAAGACGGTTATGTCAGCGTCATATTCACGATCAGGGAAAACGGACTCAGACGGCCGGTCCAGCTGGTATTTGAAGGGGATACGATCGTTGCGGACTGCGCCGCGTATCTTCTCAGCATGAGTGAACTGAGGGACAGCAGCGTCTGTGCTGCTTTGGAAGAAGAAAGTGATTGGCTGTATTGGGAAACAGAGATCCTGAAAGCAGAGACAGGCAGCGAAGAAACTGCGGAGCTGCTGGTGTATACGAATGCATATACGACAAAAGCCTACCGCAGACAGGGACTGTTCCGCCGCATGATCAGCGGAATGGAGTCCTATGCCGTACAGTCAAAAGAATCGGTCAGTCTTTACTCAGTGATCTCACTGGATCCGGATATCGCATGCTACGGTCCGGATAAGATCGATGTTCCGTATATTTACAGCATGAAGGATGAACCGGTACGGCTTCTGAATACCCGGATCATCAAAAAGGTCGGCTTTGAACCACTAAAGCTTGAAACTGATGAACCTGTGGAGGATGGCTCAATTCTCTGGTTTGCAGTGAGAAAGGCAACATATATCACGTATCAGGAGGCTTTTGATTATGTTTGATGCACTTTATCAGCCATACGCCAGCAACCGTTATTGTGTTACCGCAAGAAACGGTATGGTCGCAACAGGCTCAAATCTTGCCAGTGCTGCAGGACTTGAAGTACTGATGAAAGGCGGTAATGCAGTCGACGCAGCTGTTGCAACAGCGGCAGCTCTGACAGTCGTTGAACCGACCGCCAATGGTCTGGGGGCAGATTCATTCGCACTTGTATGGATGAAAGACAGATTGTACGGACTGAATTCATCCGGTTATGCACCGAAAGGGATCAGCCTTGAGGCGGTGCTGAAAAACAATCCGGAAGGAAAAATGCCGGCACATGGCTGGACGCCGGTCATGGTGCCGGGCGCTGTCAAAGCATGGCCGACACTGGTCAGCAGGTTCGGAAAGCTTTCTCTGAAAGAAGACCTGGCACCGGCGATCAGATATGCTGAAGAGGGATATCCTATCGGACCGATGCTCGGAAAAATGTGGGAGCGCTCGGTCAATATATTCCATCAGAGATTTGATGGAAAGCCCGAGTTTGATGAATGGTTCAGAACATTTACGAACAACGGGGAATCCTGGCATTTCGGGGATATCGTCAGACTCCCGAATCATGCAAGAACATTGCGGCTGATCGCAGAAACAAATGCGGATGCTTTCTATAAAGGAGAGATCGCAGAACAGCTTGTCAGACAGTCAGAACGTGACGGCGGTTATTTTCAGCTGAGCGACCTGGCAGGATATGAATCAAAATGGGTAGATCCGATCTCTGTGAATTACAGAGGATATGATGTATGGGAGATCCCGCCCAACGGTCAGGGGATCGTTGCCCTGATGGCACTCAATATACTGAAGGAATTTGAATTCCCGCAGAAAGACTGCGTCGATACGTATCATAAACAGATGGAAGCGATGAAGATCGCATTTGCGGATGGTATGCACTATGTGACGGATCCTGACCGTATGTCTGTTGATTATCGTGAATTCCTGAAACCGGAATACGGAGCACGCAGAGCAAAAGAGATCACGGATACTGCAGGCCTGCCGACATTTGCGGAACCTCCTAAGAGCGGCACGGTATATATGTGCACGGCAGACGGGGAAGGCAACATGGTATCGCTGAT
>DMBB01000059.1 GCA_003446295.1 Erysipelotrichaceae bacterium | reverse complement strand
ATAAAGTGCACGGAATGCTGAAAGCCGGGAGGGTGTCAAATTGAAAAAAGTATTAGGAGTGACATTCGGCAGTCTTCAGAAAAAGGTAGTCACGCTCGTTATGACCGTGATCCTGTTGACAGTCGGGCTTTTGGCATTGGTTTCCTATTTCCAGAACCAGATGCTTGTCAGTATCGTTGAAGAAACGAGAAATGAACAGCAGCAGGCTATTTCGAGGACCTCCGAAGAAACGATGTCGCAGATCCTTGAAAACTCCATCATCAGAATGACCGTTCTTGAAGCTCAGAAAGCTGATCATGAATTCTCGGAAGTGGCGAATGATGTTCAGATGCTGAAAAGAATGGCTGTTCTGCTGCTTCGGAAAAATGAGCCGGCAGAAGAGCCGCTGGCGCTGCCGGATGCCGCAAATGACGGAACAGTCACAGCGATGGTACTGTGCGAAGAAGGCGTAGATTACAGAACATCCGTGCATCTTCCTGTCATAGCGAATATGAAGGATGCGATGATCGCGCTTGATACCGATTCAGAAAAGATCAACGGATGCTATATCGGTCTGGCTGACGGCACGCATTTTGTGGTGGATGACGTGTCCAGCGATAAAGTGGATGAGAACGGCCGTCCGCTTCCGTTCCCGGTCAGACAAAGACCATGGTATCATGGTGCCGTTGAAACAAATGATGTCTTTTTTACGGGCATCATCCGTGACGCATTCAGCAATGAACTCGGCATCACATGTTCTGTTCCGATCAAGAAAGACAACGAACTGATCGGTGTAGCGGGAATCGATATCGTGCTCGAAAGCATGGACGAACTCATCAACTTTTCACATACCCGCGGGGATTTCGTGATCGTTGTGAATGATCAGGGCCATGTGATCCTGGCTCCGCCCGGCAACGGACTTTTCTCCGTTGAGGCGGCGGATCAGGCAGAAGACCTCAGGGAAAGCGACAACAAGGAATTCGCTTCATTTATCTCTGATGCACTGAATAAAACAACAGATCTGACACTGATCACGATCAATGACAAAGAATACTATATGGTCGGTTCTCCCATGCCTACAGCAGGGTGGGCGGTTATTTCGATCATTGAAAAGGATATTACCGATGAACCGGAACGTCTGCTGCTTGAGGAATATGACAGGATCAATGAAATAGCCAGGACGAAATTCAAAGAAGGACAGAGCAGAACGATCAGGACGAGCATTATATTTGTGCTGACCGTGCTGTTTGTAGCAGTATTCCTGTCACTCTCCGCATCTCATGAGATCGCCAAGCCGATCGAGATCATGACCAAAAACATCCGGCACAGCAATATGTCCGGCAAACTGTTTGAGATGAAGGATGACTACCGGACGAATGATGAGATCGAGATCCTGGCGGAATCCTTCAATGACCTGTCAAAGCAGACGAAAAAATACATCAATGACATCACGGAGATCACAAAAGAAAAAGAACGTGTCAGAACGGAGATGCAGCTGGCCAACCGCATCCAGCAGGATATGATCCCGCATGTATTCCCGCCGTTCCCGGAACACGATGAGTTTGAGATCTACGCCTCCATGGATCCGGCCAGAGAAGTCGGAGGGGATTTCTACGATTACTACTTTGTCGATGATGATCATCTGTGTCTGGTGATCTCGGATGTCAGCGGCAAGGGCGTGCCGGGTGCGCTGTTCATGATGATATCCAAGGTCATTCTGCAGAATCTGGCAATGATGGGAAAGGGACCTGCTGAAATACTCAGACAGACCAATGAAGCCATCTGTGCAAACAACAATGAAGAGATGTTCATTACTGTCTGGATCGGTATTCTGGAGATCAGCACCGGAAAGATCATAGCGGCAAATGCCGGACATGAATATCCCGCAATCATGAAAAACGGACAGTTCTCATTGCTGAAGGATAAGCACGGATTTGTGATCGGCGGTATGGAAGACATGTCATACAAGGAATATGAGATCACGCTTGAGCCCGGAGACAAGCTGTTTGTCTATACAGACGGTGTTCCCGAATCCACAAATACTGCAAATGAGATGTTCGGTACAGACCGTATGATCGATGTGCTCAACGAAGATCCGCAGGCTGCTCCTGAACAGATCCTGCAGCGGATGAGCAAAGCACTGGATGACTTTGTGCTGGAAGCTGAACAATTTGATGACATCACAATGATGTGCATTGCATACAATGGAACAAAAAGGATGGATGATAAAAGCGTATGAACCAAAATCTTGCAAAACGTATTTTCTGGTGCATGATCGGCGTAGCTGTCATAGGAGTCGGCTGTGCTGTATTTAAGGTATCGAATCTCGGAAATGATGCATTTACCGCACTCAACATCACGATCTCCGAACGGACAGGGATCTCCCTGGGAACTGTTACGCTGCTTGTGAACTGTGTATATCTGCTCGCACCGCTGTTTTTCGGCAGAAAGTATATCAATATCGGCACCATTCTGAATGGGGGACTGCTCGGATATCTGGTCGATTTCTTCTACAAGACACTGATCGGCATCTTCGGCAAGCCTGTATCCTTTGTGAATCAGCTGATCTGGCTGGTGCCTGGCGTCATCATCATTTCGCTGGGACTCTCACTTTATCAGAACGCTGACCTTGGCGTAGGACCGTATGATTATCTCGCGCTCGGCATGAGAGACCATCTGAAGCTTCCTTATTTCGGATGCCGTATCTTTACGGACGGCATGTGCGCACTCGGGGCATGGCTGCTCGGCGGACTGGTCGGTCTGGGAACACTGGTATGTGCGTTCTGCCTCGGACCGTTCGTTTCGTTCTTTGACCGCAATGTATCGGCAAAAGTGATGCAGCGCTGAGGGCAGAAAGAAATTCAGTTTATATCCGGAAAGAATGAGAACATAAGTGCATTTCTCATTCTTTTAATTTGTAACAAAATACGATCTGTAAAAAAGGTTTTCGAATGCTGAAAAAAAACAAGACAAATTGACAGGAGAAATCAAAATAGGCTATCCTATAAGAGGAGTTATACGTACTGTTTTCAGAGGGAGAATACAATGGAACAGAATAAGAATACAGCAAGGATCTTCGGTGCAGCACTGATCTTCCTTGGTGCGGCTCTGGGTTATGCGTCAGGACTCGGAAAGACTGACTCAGAAACAGCCGCAAAACCTCAGCCGCCGGCAGAGACAGCCAAAGCTGAAACAGCTGCAGAGACAGCCAAACCTGAATCAGCACCGATCGTTCAGACAGCGAAGGTTGCTGAAGAAGGCACAGGCGTCGTCGTAACAAAATCAGCTGACTGGGCTGAACAGTTTCCGAATGAATATGCGACATACATGAAGAATGATGAGAATGATGAGATCCACAGTTATCTGGAGCTGCATCCTTATCTGAAAACTCTGTATGAAGGATATGGATTTGCGATCCAGTACGGAAGCGCAAGAGGCCACACGTATGTAGTTGAAGATGTTCAGTCTACCGGAAGACCTCATAAAATGGCGAACTGCTATACATGCAAGACTTCCAATCTGACAGCCAAAGTTCTGAACGAAGGCGACAGTGCCTATGCAATGAACTTTGACGATCTGACGCCTGAGATCACCGATGCATTCGGATGCTTCCACTGTCATGAGAATGAACCTGGTGTTCTGACAGTCACGCACAGATATCTGTATGACGCTCTGGCAGGGGACTTCGAGAATGTAGCGCCTGCGACCATGAGCTGCGGACAGTGCCACAGTGAATATCATTTCAATCCTGAAACAAAGGCAACAACACTTGCTTATACAGGATTGGCTCAGATGAATCCTGACGACATGCTGAACTTCTACAATACCGGTTTTGCAGAACCGTTTGCTGACTGGACTGAAGAAGACACAGGCGTCAAGAAGCTGAAGGTACAGCATCCTGAATTCGAGACATTCCTTGGTGAAGGAAGCCCGCACCGTGCAAACATGACATGCGCTGACTGCCACATGGGCAAGACAACAGCAGAAGACGGAACACAGTTCACAAACCACTACTGGACAAGTCCGCTGGACAACCAGGAACTGCTTGATAACAACTGTTCCAAGTGCCATAAGGATCTGGCAGCTGAAGTAGAGGCTGTACATGAAAGGATCAACGGCAGAACAGATGAACTCGGCGAACGTCTTGCAGGTCTTGACGACAAGCTGGCTGAAGCAGTTGCTGCAGGAACTCTGACAGAAGAAGAACTGGAACAGGTTCGTGATGATTTCAGAAGCGCACAGTGGTACTGGGACTTCGTATTCGTTGAAAACGGAGACGGTGCGCATAACGAAAAACTCGCTGTGCACTGCCTTGACTCTGCTGAGTCCTACATGGAAAAGATCGAAGCGGTACTGAATAAGTAATCTCATGCTTAAAATGGCCGTCTCCCATGTGACGGGAGATGGCTTTTTTCATGGAACAGTTCATC
>DMBB01000174.1 GCA_003446295.1 Erysipelotrichaceae bacterium | reverse complement strand
TGGAAGATCCTGCTGAAGCTCTGCAACATTGATGAAACGAATGATGTTGTAGCGACATGGGAAGAGAAAAAGAGAATGAAGCAGGTGCGCGGTGAGAAGATCGATGCACTTCATCTTGTCAGCCTGCACTATACGGCATCCAACGGAACGGATCTGACAGTACGTCTGACACCTGAATCATATTTCAGCATGGGCAGAAGAAAGATGCCGGAAAACTATGTGCCGTTCTCACCGAATATTCCGACGGAAGAGATCTGCACGACACCGGAAAAATTCGGTACAGAAGGTGTGGTATATGCGTCCAGACCGCTTGTACTTGGCGGTAAGGCGATCGAGAATTTCGGTTTCCGCTTTGAAAAAGGAAAAGTTGTTGAAGTGATCGCACAGGAAGGCAAAGAGATGCTGGAAGCACTCGTTAAGATGGATGAGAATGCCGGCTACCTCGGAGAAGCAGCGCTTGTTGAATATCATTCTCCGATCTCAATGAGCGGACTTGTATACTATACGACTCTGATCGATGAAAATGCTTCATGCCATCTGGCATTGGGCAGAGGACTGAGCCGTCAGCAGCCGTCTGATCCGAAATACACATTCAATGATTCCACGATCCACATTGACTTTATGATCGGTACAGAGGATATGCATATCGTCGGTACCGATGCAGAAGGAAAGGAAACTGTCATTTTCGATCACGGTGACTTCGCCATCTGATCATTGTTCATCAATACAAACACTGAATCGCTGCATAGGTTATGCGGCGATTTTCAGTTGTGGAGCTTCCCGCATTTAATTTGAGATTTATCACAGTTTGTGAAATGTGCTTCATACATCTCTTATGGTAGAATTTTGTGTGAAAGAAGGATAAATTCATGACTCAGTTTTATGAAAAAGTTCGGGATCGTCTGATCCGCTATGCAAAAGTAGATACACAGTCCAGAAACGGTGTATCGGAAAGACCTACAACAGCAAAACAGTTTGACCTGGCAAGAATGCTGAAAGCAGAACTCGAAGAGATCGGCGTGTCTGATGTCTGGCTGGATGAACAATACTGTGTTGTTTACGGAAAGATTCCTGCAAATATCGAGGGAGAACACAAAGCGCTCGGTCTGGTAGCGCATATGGATACCGCACCTGATGCGTCAGGTACGAATGTAAAGCCCTGGGTGCTGGAGAACTACCAGGGACAGGACATCGTCCTGAACCAGGAAAAGAATATCGTGATGACAGTTGCGGATTTCCCGAATCTGAAGAACTATATCGGACAGGATCTTGTTCTGACAGACGGAACAACACTGCTGGGCGGTGATGATAAAGCATCCATCTCCGCAATCATGACAATGGCTGAATATCTGTGCGCAAACCCGGATGTTCCGCATGGAGATATCTGCCTGGCATTTACACCTGATGAAGAAGTCGGCGGACTTGCACGTGATCTTGACCTGGAGCGCTTCGGATCTCCGACAGCGTATACACTGGACGGGGATTATCTTGGCTATTACGAAGATGAGACATTCAATGCCAGTGCCGCAAAGGTAACGATCACAGGCAGAAGCGTACATACAGGAACAGCGAAGGGGATCATGATCAACTCTGTGGATATCGGTGCAGAATTCATGAATATGCTGCCGGCATTTGAAAAGCCGCAGTATACAGACGGCAGGGAAGGCTTCTATCATGTTACTTCCTTCAACGGTTCCTGTGAGCATACAGAGATCCATCTGATCATCCGTGATCACAGCGCAGTTGAATTTGCACATCGTGAAGCATATCTTCAGAAAGTAACGGATGAGCTGAACCGGAAATACGGAAACGTTGTTGAACTTGAGATCAATGAAACATACCGTTCCATGAAGGAAGTTGTTGATCAGGTTCCTTACCTGGTTGAACGTCTGGTACGTGCGATCAGTGACTGCGGCGTAGAACCGCATAACCTTGCGTTCAGAGGCGGAACAGACGGCTCTGCGCTTTCGCACAGAGGACTCCCGTGCCCGAATCTGAGTGCAGGCTATGAGAATGCACACGGAAGATTCGAGTATGTGCCTGTTCAGAGTATGGAAAAGAATGTGGAGATCCTGCTGAGACTTGTGCAGATCTATGCTGAAGAGGATTAAAAAGGCGGTTCTGACAGTCATGGTGTTTTCATTGTGCGGATGTTCCGGTACAGCGGATAAGAAGCCTGCAGGTGAGAACTATACGATTTATATTGGTACGGATCTTCATTACATATCTCCCCAGCTGACGGATTACGGTCCTTTGTTCACCGAGATGATCGAAACCGGCGACGGAAAACTGACGGAGCATACGGAAGAGATCGCTAATGCTTTTGTGGAGACTGTTCTGAAAGAAAGACCGGACGCGGTGATACTGTCTGGGGATCTGACATTCAACGGTGAGATGCTCAGTCTGAAGGACCTGAAGTCCAAACTGGATAAACTAAGAGATGCAGGGATCAAAGTGCTTGTGATACCCGGTAATCATGACATTGCCTATGGATTTGCAGCCAGATATGAGGGATACGCGGTTTTTAAAGCGGACCAGATCTCGCAGCAGCAGTTCCGCGAAATCATGAGTGGCTACGGCATGGATGGAGCCCTGTCCAAAGACAGTTCTTCGTTCAGCTATGTATATGAACTGAGGGACGATCTCTGGCTGCTGGCACTGGACTGCAATACGGAAGCAGAACCCGGCTCCGTCAGTTCCGGGACGCTCAGATGGGCGGAGCTGCAGCTGAAAAAGGCTAAGGAATCCGGAGCTCACGTGATCTCTGTAACACATCAGAATGTTCTTCCGCAGAGCTCTATGCTGGCAGACGGATTTATTATCAGCAACGCTTCACAGGTGCAGTCGGTTTTGAAAAGCGGAGGCGTGCAGCTGAATCTCAGCGGTCATTCCCATCTCCAGCATGTATCACAGGAAGACGGGCTGACGGATATCTGTACCGAAAGTATGAGCGTATATCCGCTGCGTTACGGCATATTGAATATCGATAAGGAAGGGAATGCTGTTTACAGCAAACACCATCTGGATCTGCTTCAGGATGAAGCGTATGAACGCTTTACAGCACGTACAAGAGAGCAGACTGCTGACCTTCTTGAAGACCGGGACATCCCGGATGATCTGAAAAAGAAGATGGCGGATTTTGCGGTCGATATGAATACAGCATATTTTTCCGGTGAACTGGATCCTGAAACAGACTACAGATCAATGGAAGAATGGAAGCTGTGGGAACAGTACGCCAAAGATACATTCTGGTATTTCTATTTCAACAGTATGCTGGACCAATAAGTTCAGTGTCTTTCTGAAAAAATGATAGATCAATGAAAAAATGCAGTCGTCAGGCAGGATCGCTTCAGGCGGAATCCTTCTTGAATGATGCATTTTTTGATATGATTCTGAGTAATGATAAGAAAGGAACCTGATCATGAAAAAGGTAGAAATCGAAGATTTTGCGAAAATCAAAAAACTTTCAGATCCTGTTCTTTCTCCGTCGGGAAAGAAACTGGCAGTGACTGTAACCGAAGGAGATGTTGAACAGAACTCCTATAAGACAGATATATGGGTTTATGACGAAACACATACACCGTCATTCTTCCGCCTGACTGCATCTGAGAACGGCAAAGCTCCCTGCTTCCTGGATGAGAATACTGTACTGTTTCCCGGAGACAGAAGAAATGCGCATCCTGCAAAAGACGGTGTTGTCTATACCGTTTACAACAGCATTTCCCTGAACGGCGGTGAAGCATGCGAATATATGGTGCTTCCGTTTGCGGCTTCAGGCCTGTATCCGCTGTCAGATGACTGCTTCCTGGTACAGGGATCCGTCAATCTGAGCCTGCCTGATTTCTCTGCTATGAATGATGAAGAGAAGAAAAAGGCATTGGCACAGCTGGAAGAAGAAAAAGACTATTCCGTATTTGATGAACTGCCGTTCTGGTTCAACGGACGCGGTGTGATCAATAAGCTGCGTGCAGGACTCTTCCTTGTAAGCAGAACAAACAATACACAGGAAAAACTGACAGATACGTATTTTGATCTTCATGGCTTTGCGGTGAACGACGCAAAAGACAAAGTGATGTACTGGGGCAATGAATTTACAACTGTGAACCCCCAGAAATCCAGACTGTTTGTCCGCAGCCTGAAGGATGGCAGTGTTGTTGAGGCAAAACTGGAGAACAAGTACAACATCAGCGGCGCTGTATTCTGCGGTGAACATGCAGTGTTCCTGGGCACTACAGGCGAAACATACGGTTCATCAGAGAATCCGAAGTTCTATTGCCTGAATACGGACGGATCATTTGAACTGCTGGCAGCACCTGATCCGAGCCTGGGCGGTGTCGGAAGCGATATTGCCGGAGGCGGTAAAGCTGTGCTCGGCGGAGACGGCGTTTACTTTGTACAGACGATCGGATATCGTTCTGTATTCAGAAAGATGGATCTGAGCGGAAACATTGAAACTCTGGTCGATGACATCAATATCGTCAGCTGTGCTGTCGGTACGGATCCGATCTATTTCCTCGGTATGGAAAAAGACAGACCGCAGGAAGTTTATATGAAGAAAGGCGGTCTTGTAACAAAGCTTTCTTCCTTCAATGAAGCTTACGTCAATGAACATGAGATCGCTTCGACAGAACACTTTGCATTTACGGACAAAGACGGCGCAGAGATCGATGGATGGATCCTGCGTCCGGCAGACTTTGATCCTCAGAAGAAATATCCTGCAGTATTTGATGTGCATGGCGGACCGCAGGCTGCATATGGAGAAGGATTCTTCCATGAAATGCAGTACTGGGCAGCACAGGGATATATAGTATTCTTCTGCAACCCGAGAGGATCCTCCGGCAAAGGCGGCGCATTTGCGGATATTTACGGGGACAATTACGGCGTCAGAGACTATAACGATCTGATGGAATTCACCGATCAGGTTCTGGCAAGAGTGCCTCAGATCGATCAGGACCGTGTTGCGATGACCGGCGGAAGCTACGGCGGATTCATGGCAAACTGGATCGCCGGTCATACTGACAGATTTGCGGCGATCGCTTCGCAGAGATCGATTTCCAACTATCTGTCCAAGTGTCTGACAACAGATATCGGTTATTACCATAACCTCTCTGCGATCCAGGCGGATCCGTGGAGCAGTTTCGACAAGATGTGGGCACATTCACCGCTCGCATATGCCGACAAGGCCAAGACACCGACATTGTTTATTCAGTCAGACGAGGACTACAGATGCTGGATGGCAGACGCAATACAGATGCTGCAGGCATTGCTGATGCATGGAGTACCTGCGCGTATGTGCCTGTTCCATGGCGAAAACCATGAACTGAGCAGAAGCGGCAAGCCGAAGCACAGGATCAGAAGACTGAAGGAGATCACTGACTGGTTCGATCAGTACGCAAAAAACAAATAATACGGAAAACAGCCGGGACTGCAAAAAGCAGTTCCGGCCTTCTGTTTTTTCAGCCCTGTTGACGACTATGATATATTGATGAAAAGCAGAGGTTTTATGATCATCAACACAGGACAGAGAACAGATATACCGGCATTCTATGCAGAATGGTTTGCCAACAGACTGAAAGAAGGATTCGTATGCGTGAGAAATCCGTTTCATCATGAGGCGGTCACCAGATACAGACTGGATCCATCCGTTGTTGACGTGATCGGCTTCTGCAGCAAAGATCCGTCAGGAATGTTTCCCTATATGGGTCTGCTGAAGGATTACGGTCAGTACTGGTTTGTGACGATCACGCCATATGGCAAAGACATTGAACCAAATGTACCGGACAAACACAGGATCCTGAAGGATTTTCAAACACTTTCAAATATCGTCGGCACTGATTCCATCGGCTGGAGGTATGACCCGATCCTGCTGAATGAGAAGTATACTCCTGAGTATCATCTGCGCGCATTCAGAACGATGGCAGCAGAACTGAAAGGATATACGGATACCGTGGTGATCAGCTTCATAGATCTGTATGAAAAAGTGAAGCGTAATTTTCCGGAAGCGAGGGAAGTTACCATAACAGACAGGATCATGATCGGAAAAGAGATCATCCGGATCGCTTCTGAACACGGTATGAATGTCAGATCCTGTTCGGAAGGAACCCTTTTGGAGCCGTATGGAGCGGACTGCCGGGGCTGCATGACTATCGGGATGTATGAAAAGGCGATCCATCATAAACTGAAAGTGCCTGCATTCAAACCGGCCAGGGAGGGATGCGCATGTTATCTGTCCGGAGATATCGGGGCATATGACAGCTGCGGACATCTCTGCAGGTACTGCTATGCAAACAACGATATCAGAAAAGTAAAAGATAATATGCTGGCACATGATGTGAACTCACCTTTCCTCATTGGAAACTATGAAGAAACAGATATCATTCATGACGCCGATCAGAGATCATGGAAGGATGTACGGCTGTCATTATTTGAATAAGAAATGATTTGCCGAATGCTGGAAAAGCAAAGTTTCTGCATAAAAGTATCAATTCTGATAATAAACGCTGGCTTATATCAAATGTGTATAAGTTGGCGTTTTTATGTTATTAGTTGGTTTGTATAAAAACAATTATATTGTAAGCGGATACAAGTTCTGAAAGTTCAAATACATGCCTTGAACATTGCCTGGGAATTGTGCTTTGACACAATGGGGGGATAGTGTCAGAACTTATAACACATTTGAAGAAGGGAGAACAATATGACGACTCAAATGTACATCTGCTTAGGATTGTTCATCTTCCTGATCGGCGGCTACGTATTTGCCAAGAAGCTCCACACCACCAACGGTGTCGTAGCACTCTGCGCAATCATGCTCACTGCCTGGTCAGGTCTTGTTCCTGCAAAGAATGTTCTTGCAAACTTTGCCAACCAGAACGTGCTTCTGATCACCGGTATGTTCATCGTAGCAGCCGGCTTCAACCGCACACAGGCTGTCAATAAACTCTCCAGCGCAGTCTATCGCATCGCAGGCGGCAACTTCACGGTTATGATGGCAGGCTATATGGCAGTTACCTTCCTGCTTTCCAACCTCATTCCCAGCCCTGTTGCTGTATTCACGATCATGGCTCCGATGCTCAGCGCAACATGCGAAGAAGCAGGCATCAGCCCTTCCAAGGCGATCTTCTCAATGGGCCTTGTCGCTGTCGGTACCTGCAACGTTCTTCCGATCGGCACAGGCGCTACAACATTCGCTACCCAGAACGGCTACCTGGAATCCTATGGATATACTGATTATCAGATGCAGCTGCTGGATCCCTTCAAGGGACGTATCCTGTCAGCGATCATCATCCTGGCATATGCGATCTTCATCGCTCCGAAGTTCGCTCCGGATCAGCCTTCTGTTCCGATCACAGCTTCCTCTTCCAAGCACACAGGTGCCAACAAGCAGGCTCCGCTGGATCCGACAAGAGAATTCCTCGGCTACTTCCTGTTCGCTCTGACAACACTCGGACTGATCTTCTCCAGCAAGCTCGGACTTGCCAACTGGCAGGT
>DMBB01000101.1:4579-5197 GCA_003446295.1 Erysipelotrichaceae bacterium | reverse complement strand
ATGCTGGTGTTCCTTCACCCAGCTGACGAAAACATGCGGATACAGTGCACAGATCAGAAGATCTGTGTCACTGACAGAGCTGACGTCTGTGCCTCCGGCTGTGATCCAGCCCTTTTCTTTGGCATAGGACACAGCTTCTTCGTCAATGTCGATCCCCCGGACGCTGTATCCAGCCCGGGCAAATGCCTGGGCATAGCTGCCTCCGAGCAGACCGAGCCCGACGATCGTGATGACGGTATGATGGTCAATCATATAGCGTTACCTCCGCCCCCGCGGATCTCAGGTCTTCCAGAAATCCCGGATAGCTTTTATCTGCAGCCTCGCAGCCTGTGATACTGACAGGCTCCTGCATAGAAGCTGCCAGTACACTGAGCGACATGACGACACGGTGATCCCCGTGCCCGTCCAGCTCTGTCCCGTGCAGCGGTTTTCCGCCATGCACGGTGACGGTCGTTTCATCAGAAGAAATATCGCAGCCAAGTTTTCTCAATTCAGCTTCCATTGCCGCAATGCGGTCGCTTTCCTTGTAGCGCAGTCTGCCTGCATTCACAAATACGGATGTTCCCTCCGCTGAAGCAGCCAGCGCAAACAGAACAGGACCAAGATCCGGACAGTCCG
>DMBB01000101.1:0-4530 GCA_003446295.1 Erysipelotrichaceae bacterium | reverse complement strand
GTCCGAAAGATCGATCCGGCAGCCGTGCAGTTCATGCGGAATGATGCGGTATCCGCCATCGATCTCAATGATCTCAGCACCCATTGTCCGCAGAATATCGATGATCTTATGATCGGGCTGATGTGAGTCATGACGCAGTGCAAGGACATCTGCCTGCTGATGCGTCAGACATGCCAGGCATAGAAAGAACGCTGCCTGGGAATCATCCCCGTCTACTGTATATGTCCTGCTGCGGTATTTCTGGCCGCCCGGTATTTCGATCGTCAGACCAAGGTCGCGGAATGCGATCCCCGCATCCTGCAGGACGTCCTCTGTCAGTGCTGCATATGACCGTGACTCATACGGTTCCGTGATATGGAGCACGGAATCATTTGAGAGCAGCGGTAGTGTCAGCAGCAGTCCGGTAATAAACTGTGATGAGATATCCCCTCTGACCGTAAATTCACCAGGGGAAAGCGGTCCCTGCAGATGCAGGATCCTGTCCTTGATTCCAAAGGGCAGAGACTGCTGTTCAAACAGATCCTGATAGACGTCCAGCGGGCGGTCCATCAGCCTGCCATGTCCGGTAAAACAGCAGGGCTTTCCTGTCATTGCGAAGACCGGGATCAGGAAGCGCAGTGTGCTGCCCGATTCCGAGCAGTCGATCAGGTTTCCGTCATACCTGTGACGCATGCCGGTTCCTTCCACGATGCAGCGGTCAGGCTCTTCACGGATCACGGCACCGAACTGTCTCAGACAGCGGATCGTCGCTTTCATATCCTCGTTGTCTGCAGGATGAATGATCTCGGATCTGCCTTCTGCAAGTGCTGAAACGATCAGCGCTCTGTGGGAAAGCGACTTGGAGGGCGGTATCCTGACGGTAAATCCGTCTGCCGTCCCTTTTCTGATCCGCGCTTTCATCAGATCTCTCTTCCTACTGCCTCAGCTACCGCCCTGGCCTTTGTGATCAATGACGCAAAGCGGTCAGGCTTCAGGGACTGCGCACCATCGGACCACGCGCTTTCCGGATGCTGGTGGACCTCAATGATCAGACCGTCGCAGCCTGCTGCGATGGCAGCCAGCGCAACCGGTTCGATCAGTTTCCAGTCACCGGTCGCATGGGAAGGATCAATGATGATGGGCAGATGCGTACGCTGTTTGATGATGGGAATGACCGCAGGATCCAGTGTGTTCCTCGTGTATTTTTCGAATGTACGGATGCCGCGTTCACACATGATGACATTCGGATTGCCGCTCGCCATGATGTATTCCGCGGACATGATCCATTCTTCTATGGTGGCTGACATGCCGCGCTTCAGCAGTACCGGTTTGTGCAGACGTCCGACAGCCTTGAGCAGCGTATAGTTCTGCATATTTCTGGCACCGATCTGAACGACATCAACGTTCTGCTCGAATTCATCGAGCTGTGCCGCATCCATCAGTTCCGTAACGATCGGCAGACCGGTTTCTTCACGTGCCTTTACCATATCCATGATGCCTTCTGTTCCAAGACCCTGGAATGCATACGGTGAGGTACGGGGCTTATAGGCACCGCCTCTGAGCATGTCTGCTCCGGCTGCCTTCACAGCCCTGGCGATCTCAAGTGTCGGCTCCAGTCCTTCGATCGAACATGGTCCTGCCATGAGCACGATCTTTTCATGTCCGCCGATCCGGATACCGTTGACATCTATGATGGTATCTTCCGGATGGAACATCCTGTTTGCCAGTTTATACGGAGCAGCGACTCTCTGGACATTTTCCACCCATTCATTTGCCAGGATCGACCTGTCATCCAGCTGGGTCGTATCACCGACCAGTCCCAGCACGATATAGTTTTCACCATAGCTCCGGTGGACTGTCAGATTTCGTGCTTCAAAGGAATGAACGATATTTTCCACCGCGGTTTCAGGCGCGGTTCTTTTTAATGTAATGATCATACGCTTTCTCCGTTTCCGTCATGTTCACCTGTCTGCAAAAGGATCCTGTTCAGACAGTCTTCGATCGTATCATTGTTTGTGATGCGGATATCCGCAAAGCTTTCATATTTGCCATAGCGTTCTTGATAAAGCTTTAATACGCTCTCATAATCCGGTGACAGCGGTCTGTCGCTTGAGCCGTACAGCAGATCAGGCCTGCGGTCCAGCCAGACGATCAAGCCGTTGGCAGCCAGTTTTTTCATATTTTCGGGATCTTTGATCACGCCCCCGCCGCATGAGATCACGGAATGCTCATACAGCGCGATCTCACTGACCGTTCTGCGTTCTGCTTCCCGGAAGAAGGCTTCTCCATGCTCGGCAAATGCACGGGGGATGGTCATGCCCATGTGCTTCTCCGTCAGCTCGTCCATTTCCACCAGCTGTTTCCCGGTCGCCTCACTCAGCAGGGCACCTAATGTTGTCTTGCCGGAAGTCGGCATGCCGATGAGGACGATATTCTGCTTCTGCCTCAACAGCATGCGGATGCACGGTTCGATCAGATCCCGGTCAAGTGTTCTTCCCGTAAACAGCTCTCCTGCCGCAAATGCCTGCCGTACAAGCATTTCCAGTCCGCCAAGCGTCCTGCAGCCGCGCATCCCTGCAGCAAACAGGAATGCCGAGCGTACCGGATTGGCGATCACATCGATCACTGTTTCCGCACACTCAAGTCTGTTCAGGTCTGCCGGCATGTCACTGATCTTAGGATACATGCCCACAGGCGTCGTGTTGACGATCACTTCAAAGTTTCCCCGATACAGCTCTTCATAACTGATCAGGTCATCATGCGGCGTGCGTGACACCACACTGACCTGAGCTCCCAGGTCCCTGAGCGCTCTGGATACTGCTTTGGAAGCCCCGCCGCTGCCAAGCACAGCAGTCCGTTTTCCGCTGATCTCCATGCCTGCGTTCACCAGCATGTCGCGGAAGCCCAGATAATCGGTGTTGAAGCCTTTCAGTCTGCCGTTCCTGTTGACGATGCAGTTAACTGCACCGATCTCGCGTGCAGCAGGATCGATCTCATCGAGATACTGCATGACTGCGGTTTTATAGGGGATCGTGACATTGACGCCGTCAAAGTCACGGTTCTTCAGAAATGTTTCCAGTTCATCCGGTTTCAGATCGATCAGTTCATACGCCTCACCGAGAAAGAAACGATGGATCTGCGGCGACCAGCTGTGTGAGAGCGGGTGCCCGATCAGCCCGAGTTTCATAACATGTCCTCTTTCAGCCACATAAGACCAAAGTGCTGAGCGAGCAGATCTGCCAGGACAAGTGCGGTCATCGTATCCTGAACGACTCTTGCACGGTGTACGATCGCCGGATCATGCCGGCCTTGGATGGTGATCTCTGTCTCTTCCATTGTCCGGAAGTTCACGGTCTTCTGTAACCGCGCAATGGAAGGCGTCGGCTTGATCACGGTCCTGAACAGGACCGGCATGCCGTTGGAAATGCCTCCGTTGATGCCGCCGTTATGATTTGTCAATGTAATGACCTGTCCGTCCTCAATGCCGAATGCATCATTCGCTTCGCTGCCGTACATCTGTGCCAGCTCCCAGCCGCTTCCGAATTCCACACCCTTGACGGCCGGGATCGAGAACAGTGCATGTGACAGCCTGCTTTCCAGGCTGTCAAACATCGGTTCCCCGATGCCTGCAGGCAGTCCGGACACAGCAGTCTCCAGAATGCCACCGAGGGAGTCGTGAAGTGATGCTGCATGTTCGATCTCTGCGATCATCTGTTTTCCTGTTTCTTCATTGAGCACCGCAAAGTCTTTCGCATTCAATGCACGGATCTGCTGCACCAGTTCGTTCTGCAGAAACGGATCATCTTCGATCCCGTGCAGCGATCTGATATGTGTGCCGATCACTATCCCCTTCTGTTCCAGAACCTGGCGCAGGATGGCGCCTGCGGCTGTGATGACGGCAGTCAGTCTGCCGGAGAAATGTCCGCCTCCCGATGCGTCCTGAAAACCGCTGTATTTCACGTGGCCTGTATAGTCCGCATGGGAAGGTCTGGCTGTTTCCGCAAGCATATCGTAATCGGAACGCTTCACATCACTGTTGCGGATCATGAATGCCAGCGGTGTTCCTTCCGTTCTTCCGTTTTTGACGCCTGACAGGAATTCCGGAACATCTGCTTCATGCCGGCCTGTCGAGATCTTTCCGACAGCCCTGCGCAGATCCATCTGTGATGCGATATATGCTTCATCCACTGCCAGTCCCGGAGGCAGTCCGTCCAGTACGCCGCCGATTGCAGGACCGTGCGACTCTCCGAATACCGTCAGTGTGATCAGATTTCCAATCGTATTGTTCATTAAATTTAGGCAAGGATACCCCGTCTGACCAACTGGATCAGGCGGGGAGGAATTGCCATCCTCCTGTTCTTTTAATTACGGCAACATCTGTGATCTTTACAGACTTGCCTGTATCCAGCATCACCCTTGTACCGTTACAGTGCACACCTTTGGCATGGGCAATACTTCCTCTATACCGAACCGTATCTCCGGGCTGGATGCTGTATCTCTGTCTTCTGACAGATACTCTTCCCTTTGACACTTTATGCCCGCGATACATCC
>DMBB01000125.1 GCA_003446295.1 Erysipelotrichaceae bacterium | reverse complement strand
AACAACCAGCTGCAGTATGTCTGGATGGGAAGCTACGGCATCGGCCCGGCCCGTGCGATGGCTGCACTCGCTGAGCAGAATGTCGATGAAAACGGCATCAACTGGCCGAAGGATCTCGCACCTTATCAGGTTGCGATCGTGATCATCTCCATGAAGGATGAACAGCAGGTTTCCATTGCGAGCAAGCTCCATGATGAGCTGCAGGCAGCCGGCATCGAAGTCATTCTCGATGACCGTGAGGAAAGACCTGGCGTCAAGTTCAAGGATATGGAACTGATCGGTATTCCTTACAGAATCACAGTCGGCCGCGGTGTCAAGGACGGCAAGGTTGAGCTGAAGCCGAGAATCGGCGATTCGGTTGAAGTTGCCATTGAAGATGCTGTGAATGAAGTGAAGAAACTCTTCTGATCATTCATTATTTCAGATTTAAAAGAAGGATATCAGTGTGCTCAATCCGCACGCCGGTATCCTTTTTCAGTATATGGAATGGTGATTCTCGCACATGTGCCCCTGGGATGAAGGGCTTCAATGCTCAGCTTCGCGCCGGATATGATCGAAAGCCGGTTGCGCACATTCTCAATGCCGACATGTCTTCTGCCGTCATTTTTGGGCCGGTCGACATATCCGATGCCGTCATCCTTCACTTCAACGACATACCCGTCTGCGTCACGGTATGCGGAAATGATGACCGTTCCCCTTTCCGTCTCTCTTAATCCGTGGCGGATCGCATTTTCAACAAGCGGCTGCACGGTCAAAGGAGGAATCCGGAAATCGGATGTGCGGATGTCATGGATGATCTCGATCTGATCAAAGCGCAGTTTCTCGAGATCCGTATAATGCGTCACATATTCGAGCTCCTCTTCAAACGGAACGGTTTCCTTTGCGTCGGTGTTCTGGATTGAATTTTCCAGGAACAGACGGAAATTCCTGGTTGCCTGCAGCGCCGTCTCACTGTCCGTATCACAGAGATAGTAGATGGTGTTAAGGACATTGAAGACAAAGTGCGGCTGGATCTGTCCGATCAGAAATGAAAGCCTGTTCTGACGCAGTTCGATCTCATTCTGGCGGATGATATGTTCATTCTCCAGATGAATATTGGCATATACCAGCAGAAGCGACAGTGCCCTGATCGGATAGAGATATCCCGTACGGTTCTTGAATACGGACAGAGCGGAAGCCGAAAACAGCAGAAAGGCAATCAGCCAGAGATCATGTTTCTTGAATCTGATATTGGGATGAATGGCGACCAGGATCATCATGAGCACCATCTGGATCATCACAATGCATTCGTTGGCGGTGAAGAATCTTCCAGGAAGAATGCGGTTATCCGCGCTGATCGCATAGATCCAGCCTGTATACAGATTGATCAGATTGAACAGCACCATCACTGACGAAAGAATATAGATCGTATTCAGCAGCACTGACCTTAAGGAGACATGGGAAAAATCACTTCTTCTGGCACCGCAGAGATATGAAATAAACAGCGGACTTCCGTATGCCAGAAGCAGATATACCAATAAGCCTGCCAGTTCCATGACGGCGTGCGCATAAGTCCATTGCCTTCCCTGCGTGAATGTCATAATCAGAGCGCAGAGAGCGCCGGCGGTATACACATATAACAGACGCGTGAATTTGCTTAATTCCTTTGTCTTCGCATTCATGCGCAGGGCGGAGTAAAGCATCTCAAGCTCCACGATCAGGGAGCCGGTGTAAAGGGTGATGTACATTGCGTAATCATGCATCATCTTTCACCTTCCTTTTCAAGGGATAGCAGGCCACCGCGTGCAGAATCCCTTCTCTTGTGCAGTACAGCCTCAATGAGGTGCCCTCAAACTGCGACAGCCTCGCAATGATCGTTTCATAATGGGTCATTGCAGACTTCATATCATGAATATGGGTGCGCGCAGGTCCGCTCACATCCACGATGCATGCATTGCCCTGCCGCTGCGTGCTGATCCGCACGCATGTCTTTTCCCGCTGTTCCGCGATTCCTCCTTCGACAAATTCCTCAACCAGCGGACATACCGTGCGCACAGGCACAAAGAAACCCCTGTATCTGAGATCATAGCGGACACTGATCGGATGTTCGGTGAGTCTGAGCAGTTCGGCATATTTCTGGATATGATCCAGCTCCTCATCAAAGGGAATCATGTCATTCGTATCAATCCGCTCAATACTGCCCCGAAGGTAATCGCTGAGCAGAGATATGGCATTCTGCGCCTTTTCGGTATCCTGCTGACAGAGCGTTTCGATCTGCTGCAGGACATTGCTGACAAGATCGGGACTGATCTTGCTGAGAATCAGTGAGATGCGTGAGTTGAGCAGGGTCAGTTTGCTCGATTCCATCCGTTTCTCGGTATTCAGCTGAAAATTCAGATAAATGCTCAGAACCGTGATGGTTGATACGGCACAGCAGAAATCAAACTTGGTAAAGCCAATATCCAGCACCGCCGTGAATGTCATCGTGACCGCATAGTAAAAAATGTCCCTGCGGTAAGGCAGATAGCTTCCCCTGCCGCTGAGCACAAAGCCCTCCAGCAGCAGATGCTGGATCAGGATGGCGATCTTGCTGAAAAAGAGATAGCCGGTTGTATCTTCCGCAAATATCTTTGTAAAGACGGGATGATTCCATAAAGGATTGATCAGAAAGAGAATCAGTGAACCGATACCGATTGCGGCTGCGCTTAATACGATATGCAATGATTTCTGAAACGGTCTCTTTATATTCGTCTCATCCATCATCAGATACAGAAACAGCACCGGATACTGCACCGTATTCAGCATCACAACTGCCGCTCTGAATGCATGCATCACACCGGGAGCGTATCCGTGGGCGTCCAGAAAGTGAACACCCCATTCAGCGCTGAGTGTGAGAAACATAATGATGAGCACAAGTAAAAAAAGCCGGTTCTGCAGATCATTCATCTTCCTGAGCATCTGTGAAACGATCAGGGCAATCATCAGAACCATGCAGAAGATATGCATGGTCATATTCAGCGCGTCCATGAACATGGTTATATTTTACAACAAATGAAAGACTCCGGTGCGATGACCGGAGTCTTTCAGAATTCATTAACCGAGAATGTTGAAGGGTTTCTTCGGGGAGTAGCTTGTGTGGAGGAGCTCCTCAGCGAGTTCGCTTCCCGGCGCACCGAGGAAGTCGTTGTACAGCTGCTGAATCTGTACGTTGTCGCTGGAAACTCTGAGTTCCATCAGCTCGTCCTCATCATAGAGAGCCTTCATACGGAGTTCCTTGTAGCCGTAGCCGAGCTTGCCGTTCTTCACTTTGGAAGGAACGATGGACTGGCCGCCGCCGTTGATGCATCCGCCAGGGCATCCCATGACTTCGATGAATGTGTACTTGGATGTGCCAGCCTTGACTTCTTCAAGAAGCGGCTTTGCAGCGCTCATGGATGAAGTGATGGCAATCCAGATCTTTGTGCCGTTGAGATCGATCTCAGCTTCCTTGACGCCTGCCATACCGCGGCATGCCTC
>DMBB01000130.1 GCA_003446295.1 Erysipelotrichaceae bacterium | reverse complement strand
CACTCAACATAGCTCATGTTCTCGACCAGGCCGAGTACGTTGATGTTCATCATCTTTGCCATATTGACCGCTTTTTCAACGACCATGGATACAAGATCCTGAGGGCTTGTTACGACAATGATGCCGTCCAGGGGAATGCTCTGGAACATTGTCAGCGGTACATCGCTTGTTCCCGGAGGCATATCGATGAACATGAAATCGACATCATCCCAGAATACTTCCTGATAGAACTGTTTGAGGATGCCGGCAACCATAGGGCCTCTCCAGATGATCGGCTGGTCATCCCTGTCCAGCAGCATGTTTGCTGTGATGATCTGCATTCCGTTTTCCGTGACGTACGGATAGATCAGCTGTCCGTCGCTTGTAGCTTTTTCATTGATCCCGAACGCTTTTCCCATGCTGGGACCTGTAATATCTCCGTCCAGTACAGCAGCTCTGTAGCCTCTTCTCTGCATTTCAGAAGCCAGTACAGATGTCACGAATGACTTACCGACTCCGCCTTTGCCTGATACAACACCGATGATCTTTTTGATTGACGAACGAGGACTCGGTTCGATCCTGAAACTGTTCGGTCCCTGTCTCTGACCGCAATCAGCTGAGCAGCCTTCGCAGTTATGATTGCAGCTTTCAGGGTTTTGATTTTGACTCATATTTATATCACTCCTTCTGAACTATTCTACCAAAAATGAAAGATCATGCCACATTTGTTTCAATGAATGCAGAAAACCCATTCTGTTTTCGTATCTCATCTGGAACGAAACTGCAGTGTTGGTGATAGAATACTTTTTTGTTGGAGGTAATTATATGGCTGGATTTGTAGTCGTAGGATCTCAGTGGGGAGACGAAGGAAAAGGCAAGATCGTCGACCTGCTCTCATCGCACATGGATATGGTTGTACGCTTCCAGGGCGGCAATAACGCCGGACATACCGTTGTTGTCAACGGCAGGAAGACCGTGCTCCACCTGCTCCCTTCCGGGATACTGAATGAAAACGCGCTTTGCGTGATCGCTGCCGGCGTCGTCGTCAATCCGTTCATTCTGCTCTCGGAGATCGATACATTGGCAGAGCAGGGACTTTCCTGCAGCCATCTCAGAATATCCGATCGCTGTCATCTGCTGATGCCGTATCATGTCCGCCTGGACGAACTGCAGGAGATCCGTGCCGGCAGTCATAAGATCGGTACGACCAAGAACGGTATCGGTCCCTGCTATGCGGACAAATATACTCGTACAGGCATCCGTGTCTGTGATCTGAAGGAATGGGATGTATTTTCCGAAAAACTGAAAACAGCACTTGAATTCAAGAACGAAGAGATCGTGAAGATCTATCACGGTGAACCGTTTGATTATGATGAAATGCTTGCGCAGTTCGCAGCGATCAGAGACAGGATCATTCCGATGATCGTTGACTCGACCGATAAGATCAACAAAGCACTGGACAGCGGCAAAAATGTCCTGTTTGAAGGTGCACAGGCGAATATGCTTGATATCAATTACGGCACATATCCGTATGTAACAAGTTCATCGCCGACTGCGGCCGGTGTTTGTGAAGGTGCCGGCGTATCACCGAGAAAACTGGATAAGATCATCGGCATCGTCAAAGCCTATTCCACCCGTGTCGGGGAAGGTCCGTTTGTAACGGAACTGCTGAATGAGACCGGCGAACTGATCCGTGAGCGCGGCGGTGAATACGGTGCGACAACAGGACGTCCAAGAAGATGCGGCTGGCTGGATCTGCCGGTCGTCAGACAGGCTGTTGTGATCAACGGCCTGAGCGAACTTGCAATCACAAAAACAGATATTCTGTCCGGGTTTGATGAACTGCCTGTATGCACAGGCTATGAGATCAACGGTCACGTGTATGATACCGTACCGGCATCATTGAGAGATCTGGCTGCAGCTAAGCCTGTATATGAGATCCTGCCCGGATGGAAGGAAGATATTTCAGGCGTCCGTACATTTGAAGAACTGCCGCAGAACTGTCAGAACTACATCAGATTCATCGAGCAGTATACAGGTGTTCCTGTATGTCTTGTATCTGTATCACCGGAACGTACCGGAAACATCATCCTCAAAGAACTGATATAAGGTTGAAAGCAGGGTCCCCCCTGCTTTTTCAGTGTATTTCCAGATGATCACTGTCTGACGGATGTTCCATCATGTTGTTGATCCAGGGACCATAGTTGGTCGGCTGGAGTGCTTTCAGCATTCTCTCATAACCCGGATGCTGTCGGATCTTTTCAGCTTCCCTGCCCAGTGTTCCTTCTGACTGTGCCTGCATCAGGATCGCTGCGCATTCCAGACAGTCTTCCATCTCTTCCTCAGCTACGCCGTCTGCTTCAAACATCGAAGTGAATGTCGTGCGGAAATTGTCGGATGAACGCTGTTCTGCCTCAGCAATAAACGCTTTGAGTTCATCGTCACCATATGTCTGGAAATCGATGGACTTCGTATGATAATGGATGCCTGTTTCATTCATAACAAGATTGCCGTACAGATGAGCTCCGCTCAGCGGCATGGCAGCGATCACCTCATACAGTGAACCGTCACGAAGGATATGCTGAGAGTGCTGGTGACCTGTCAGACAAAGCTGTACGTCTGCCTTGCGCAGTGTATCAGCCAGATCCTTGTTTGTGATCGTGTAGGAACCGCCGGCATTGCTCAGAACACTGTGGTGTGAACAGAACAGGATGCGCCAGCCGTTGTCATCTGCTTCTTTCAGCTGTCCTCTCATCCATTTCATGGTGTCTTTGCTGAAGGATGCGCCAGTATTCCTGCTGTCGGTACAGTCATCCATCGCCAGCATCAGCACCCCTTTTTCCAATACGCTGTAGCTGAGCGATGCTTTGTCACGGCTGTGAATATCGAACAGCGGGAAATAGATCTCTTCATAACCCGCCGGTGACATGTTGTTGAAATCATGGTTGCCTGTCGTCATCACGATCCGGATGCCGGCATCCTTGACCGGCTTCAGCATTTCATACAATGCATGTGCATCATCCGCATTTCCGCTGTTTGTATTGTCTCCGGTAATGATCAGAACATCCGGATGGATATCCAGGACCTCCCTGAAAAATGCTTCGTAGCATTTCCCGGCAGCTGAGATCAGCGGAATGATCGTACTGACAGTACCTTTGTTCTGCGTATAGTGCAGATCGGATACGATCACAGCTTTGAACTCCGTCGTATCTTTCTGTCTCTCAGGTATGCCGGCACATCCCGACAGGATCAGCAGGAAACCGATCAGAAACAGTTTGAAACTAATTCTTTTCATCCAGTATCAGCTCCATCACTGTCTCCATAGGCTTCATTCCTGCCTTCTCATAAAAAGCGATCGCAGGATCATTGAATGACCAGACATTGAGTGTAATATGATACACATTCATCGTTTTTGCGTATTCCTTGACATACTCAAAGATCTGTCTGCCGACATTCTTTCCGCGTGCATGTTCATCAACACAAAGATCATCGATAAACAATGTACGGATATCAGTCATATTGTTGTTATGAAGACGTCTCTGCATGACGGTAAATGCATAACCGAGCACTTCTCCGTCCTCATCCGCAACGAAGATCGGTGCATTGTCATCTTTGATCATGTCCTTCAGTTCATCAACTGTATATTTTGTAGTATCGGGTATAAACAAGTCAGGCCTGCCCTGCGCATGTATATTCAGCACCTGCACAAGCAGATCAAGTATTTTCGGGATATCCTGTTCCTGAGCTCTGCGTACGATCATATGAAACTTCCTTTCAATGTATAGTATTATAGCAGGGAACAGAATGTGAGGTATGCATTATGATCAGAGGGATCACAACAGAA
>DMBB01000123.1 GCA_003446295.1 Erysipelotrichaceae bacterium | reverse complement strand
CTTGCGTCCTGTTCCAGCCAGAATTCATTGTTGCTTTCCAGCCAGTCGATCTTTCCGTGCTTGTGGGCAAACCATGCAACAGCGCGGTAGACTTCATCATAGTCCTGCAGATTATGGACCTGGTAGTACTCGTCCATCGCATCCTTCAGCTCCTGCTTCAGGCTGTCGTAAGGATCTTCACCGATGCACAGTGATGTGCCGCCGATCTCTTTCCATGTCTTCGGGAACTGATAATAATTCGGCGGGAATGTTGGAGATATAAATACAAAATTAGTCATAAATGAACTCCTTTTAATGGTCCTGTACCTATCAATCTTAACATACGGCATCATAGGTAAGCTTTCTTTTGCGGGAGATTCATGAAAAAAATGATACAGAAGCTGAAAAAATGAAAACCCCTGCACAGAGGGGCTTGGTTCAGTTATTCCAGATCAGACTGTCTTCCAGACCGGATGTGTACGCAACCATATAGCTGCCTGCTTTGCGGCAGTACTGCGTATCCGGCGCATTTTCCGGAGACATGATCCATATGACTTCAAGACTGGTGCCGTATGTTTTGCGATAATCCTCAACAAGCTTCATGCCGTCCTCAAAGCTCAGTGTAAACAGTGTTGTTGAGAGCGCATCAGCTGCTGCGGAATCCGGGGTGATGATGGACACGGAGCGGAAGTATGACGCAGGATACATCGTATCAGGGTCGATGATGTGATGGTATTTCACACCGTCTGTTCCGACAAAGTACCGTTCATAGTCTCCGGAAGTGACGAATGAGCAGGCTCCGTTCTGCTTGACGATGATCAGGCTGCCCTCAGCATCGGGATTCTGTATGCCGATGCGCCATTCCTGCCCGTTGTATTTCTGCCCGAGCGTACGGGTATTTCCGCCAGCGTTGACGGCGCCGTTCCGGATCCCGAGTTCATTGAGCTTCCGGGCGATCTTTTCCGTGGCGAATCCTTTGGCGATTCCGCCGACGTCCAGGGAAACATCCGGGTCCGTAATAAATACCGTATTTTCTTCCTCGTTGATCTCAACATATTCCCAGCCTTTGTGTTCAGAAGCTTCCTGCAGCTCGGAAAGCTCCGGCAGAGCTGCAAGCTCACCTGCCAGGTTGGTTTCAATGCCCGCATCGCGGTATTCATGCCATACTTTCAGAAGGGAACCGATCGTAACATCGAATTTTCCGCCTGACAGCTCATAATAATCCCTTGCCAGCACCAGCATTTCGATGAGGTCCGGATCGACTTTGACAGGCGCTGTACCGGCATTCTCATTGATCGTATACAGATTGTTCATGCCTTCGTAGCTGTTGTAGATATCAAACAGGTTGTTGTAATAGGTAAACAGCGAGACAGCCTGCTGGAAATGGGCGTCGAATATCTCCTTTGTTTCCGTAGCTTCCTGATAAGTGAAAACCGTATCAAAACCTGCATCAAGCGACAGATTGTTGTAGTTATGCAGTTCCGGCACAGGCTGTTCCTGCCCTCCGGCATCTCCGGAACATCCTGCAGCCCCCAGCATCAGTACTGATGCCATCAATAACGTTACTTTGTTCATAATCGCGATTATAGCACAATGTATGTGTTTTCAAGTGTTCAGCATGTTTGTTTGATGATATAATTTTAACGTTATAAGGAAGGGATGAAACTATGTCATTTTTAACAGGACCGATGCATCATCACCTGGAAGGACATAAGGATCTGACAGCTCATAAAGATGTGCTGATTCTGGAAGAGCCGGACGATCTTTATATTCCGCTGGTCAACGGCAGAGCATCATGCACGCCGCTTGTTCAGCCTGGTGATGAAGTTAAGGTAGGAACAAAACTCGGGGAACCTGTTGATCACTGGTATGTACCTGTCTTTTCACCGGTCTCCGGAACTGTGGTCGGCGTTGAAAAACGTATGTCCGCAAGTCTGAAGCCGACAGATCATCTGCATATCAAGAACGATCATAAGGGAACAGCAGTACGCGCTTTTGAGCCGTTTGACTATGAGAGCGCAACAAGGGAAGAAGTTCTTGAGTTCACAAAGAAAGCCGGCATGCTGGGACTCGGCGGTGCCGGATTCCCGACATTCATGAAGTATTCCAAACCGGAAAACATTGATCTGTTCATCATCAATGCAGTTGAATGTGAACCGTATCTGACTGCAGACTACAGAAACTCAATGGAAAATGCTTCTTTGATGAAAGCAGGAGCGCTTGCGCTGCTGAAGCTTTCTACTGCGCCGAAAGGGGCGATTGCAGTCAAGGAAGACAAACACGATCTGATCGATGTTCTGAAGACGACATTTGCCGGTACTCCGATCGAAGTGAAGACGGTCAAGGATATCTATCCTGCCGGCTGGGAGCGCACGCTTGTTTATATGCTGACAGGCAGACGCTACGACAGACTGCCTGCTGAAGCAGGATGCATTCTGAACAATGTCAGCACATGCATCGCATTGGGCGACGCTATGATCAACGGCAGACCCATCACGCACAAATATGTCACTGTATCAGGAGACGGCGTGAAGGATCCGCACAATGTATACTGTCCGGTAGGAACTCCTTCCGCAGCGCTGGTCAAGGCCTGCGGCGGATATACTGCTGAAGACTGCCTGCTGATCGCCGGCGGCCCGATGATGGGGCGCGCGATCCCGAATGAAGTATTTGTCATCGGCCCCGCAAACAACGGTCTGACAGTGCTTCAGAACAAGGAAGTCAAGACGGTCAAATGTCTCAGATGCGGCCGGTGCACGGAAACATGCCCGTCCGGACTGGAACCTGTCCGTATCAACCAGTATGAAAAGATCAAGGATCTGGACGCTCTGAAGAAGCTGGATATCATGTCCTGCATTGAGTGCGGCATGTGCACTTATATCTGCCCGTCCAACATTGATGTTACAGAAGGCATCCGCAGAGCGAAGAGATATCTGACTCTGCAGGCTAAGAAGTAAGGAGGAGGGTGAATATGAAACTGACATTTAAACCGTCACCGAACTACCGCTCTTCTCAGACAACGACCGGGATCATGATGGATCTCACGGTATGCCTGCTTGCGGTAACTGTATTCTCGGTAATTTATTACGGCGTCAATTACGGCGCTTCCTACGGTCTCAGAGTCGTGATCATGATGGCTTCCGCTGTGATCACATCCCTGATCGTTGATGCGATCTGGGCAAAGATCCAGAAGGTCAATATCAAGGACGGCATTCTGAGTTCCTATTCCTGGATCACTGCAATGATCCTGACGCTGATCATCCAGATCGATGTCAGCCCGTATGCGCTGTGTGTTGCAACAGTCATCGCGATCGTATTCGGCAAGCTGGTATTCGGCGGCTTCGGCCAGAATATCTTCAACCCGGCTGCGTTCGGCGCTGCTGTCATCATGAGCTCATTCGCTGCTACAAGATCCACTGACTTCGTAACAGCTGCTACACCGACCACAACAGCCGCTGCATACGGCTGGATCATGGATACGGAGACATTCGGTTCCTATATCACACAGTACGGCGGACTCGGAAAGATGCTGCTGGGCTGGTACCCGAGCTCACTGGGTTCCACAAGCGCTGTCCTGATCGCACTTTGCTGTGCATATCTCATCTGGAGAAAAGACATTGACTGGCGTCTGCCTGTATGCTACATCGGCAGCGTATTCCTGATCACAACCATCATCGGTCTGATCAAGGGTGCAGGTCTGTGGTACGGCGTATTCAATGTGCTCGCCGGCGGCGTCATGCTGGGCGGCGTGTTCATGGTCACCGACCCTGTAACAAATCCTGTTTCAATACCCGGACGCGTCGTATTCGCGGTCGGCTGTGCAGCACTGACTGTGATCATCCGTCTGAAGGCGAATTTCCCGGACGGCGTTCTGTTCTCGATTCTTCTGATGAACATGATGACTCCGGCGATCGATAAGATCTTCGACGGCAACCAGATCAAAAACGCTGCGAACTTCCGCAACAAGACGATCATCTGCAGCTGCCTGCTGGCACTGGTCTCCATCCTGGTCGGTTCTACCGTACAGGCTAAGGAAGTCACACCGGAACCGGCTGCTCCTGCAGCAGTTGAAGGCGCACTCGGCTCGATCGACTTCAGTGCGAACAATGTTGAAGTTACCGAAGTTTCCAATGACGGAAAGACAGCTGTTTACAGCTGCTCGGCAGACGGATTCGGTATTCAGAACAATATGGGTGCTGATTACAGCAGAAACGAAGCAACAGTTACTGTTGATGTCGCAAAGGGAAGCGTTGTCAGCGTAGTGCTCGATCACTTCGGTGATACAGCAGGCATCGGTGATACAGCGACTTCCGAGGATGCGCTTGCGTCCTTTGCCGGCAAGACACTGAACGACACTGTTGACACGGTAGCCGGCGCAACATTCACAAGCGGCTCGGTTGCCGCAATGGTAGAAGCAGCTCTTGAAGCTGCGGCGAAGTAAGGGGGATCCGGAATATGAGTAAAGATTCCACAGCTTACAAAGCGGTATTACTTGCAATATTGTGTGCGGTATGCGGACTGCTGCTCTCAGGCGTCAATGCCCTGACTGCTCCGGTCATCGCAAAGAACCAGCTTGCCACAGTTATGGCAAGTCTGGAACAGATCTATCCGGGCGGTGAATTCGAAGAAGTTGAATTTGATGATCCGAGCGGACTGATCCAGGGTGTCTACAAGTCACCCGGCAACGGCACGATCTATAAGATCCACAATGTCGGTTACAACTCCAACGGATTCACATTCATGGTTGCCTTCAATGAAGACGGCACAGTCGGCGGATTCCTTCCGATCGAGCACAATGAAACAGACGGCTTCGGCGCAAGATGCTTCCAGGATGACTACACAGCTACGATCAACGGACTGACATCCTCTGATCCTGTACCGCTGCTGTCAGGCGCTACCCTGACCTCCACAGCAATACAGCAGGGTATCGATGCTGCCAAGGCACTGTTCAATGCGGATGCAGGTATCTCCTATGATCCCAACGCAGTCGCAGAGCCCTCTGCTCCTGAGGCTCCGAAGTTCTCCTTCAGCGATGACTTCTCCAATACAGAGCCTGAGGCAGAAGAAGTTTCCAATGACGGAACAACAGCTGTCTACAGCACAAAGGCTGGCGGCTTCAGCTTCCTGAATGAAAAAGGAAACAAGAATGAAGCAGAGATCACACTTGATGTACCGAGCGGAACAGTCAAGTCTGTCAAGATCACGAAGTTCTCGGATACTCCGGGTATCGGTGATAACGCTACAGCAGACAGTGCTCTGAAGGCATATGAAGGCCTGAAGGCAGGCGACAGCGTTGATGGCGTATCCGGCGCAACATTCACATCCAAATCGATCGCTGCCATGGTCAGAAGTGCTCTTGATAAGCTGGCAGGCGGCGGAACATCCGCTGCAGAAACACCTGCAGGAACAGAAACAGCGGCTGTTGAAAAATATGCTGAAACAGAACCGGAAGTGGAAGAAGTTTCAAATGACGGAACAACAGCAGTCTACCGTGTCAGAACAGGCGGCTTCAGCTTCCTGAATGAAAACGGTGAAAAGAATGAAGCAGAGATCACAGTTGACGTTCCTTCCGGAACAGTCAAGTCGATCACAGTCGATACATTCTCCGATACAGCAGGTATCGGCGATCAGGCAACTGCTGAGGACTACCTCCAGAAGTTCATCGGTGTCGATGATCCTGAAACAGTTGACAGTGTATCAGGTGCGACATTCACATCCAATTCCATTAAATCAATGATCCAGTCAGTTCTTGATAAACTGAAGGGCAATAACGCAGGAACTGCTGAGGCAGCACCTGCAGAGACAGAACCTGTCGAAACAGCATCTGTCACCAAATATGCTGAAACAAAACCGGAAGCTGAGACAGTTTCCAACGACGGTACGACCGCTAAGTTCCGCACAAAGTCCGGAGGCTTCAGCTTCCTGAACGAAAACGGCGAAAAGAACGAAGCAGAAGTTGAAGTTGATGTTCCCACAGGAACAGTCAAGTCCGTCAAGGTCACAAAGTTCTCTGATACTCCGGGTATCGGCGACAAGGCCACTGATGATGCATGGCTGAGCAAGTTTGCGGGTGTCAGTGATCCGGATGAAGTCGACAACGTATCCGGTGCAACATTCACATCCAATTCCATCAAGGGCATGATCCAGTCAGCACTTGACCAGGTGAAGAGCGGTGATATTTCCGCACCTGCAGCAAGCGCTCCGGATCAGACAGCTGCGGCTCCTGCAGCTACGCCTGAACCTGAGGCAACAACAGCTCCTGAAACAACAGCCAAAGATGAAAATAAGGAAACAGCATCCAGATTCAAGGAAACAGAACCGGAAGTGGAAGAAGTTTCCAATGATGGCACAACTGCTGTTTACCGCATCAAAACAGGAGGCTTCAGCTTCCTGAACGAAAAGGGTGAAAAGAACGAAGGCGAGATCGAGATCGACGTTCCCGCCCGTACCGTCAAGTCTGTCAAGATCACAAAGTTCTCCGATACAGCAGGTATCGGCGATAAAGCGACTGCTGATGATTTCCTCAGCAAGTTCGCAGGCAAAAAAGATGCAGATGATGTTGACGGTGTATCCGGTGCAACATTTACATCAAACTCCGTCAAAGCAATGATCCAGTCTTCCATCGATCAGACAGAAGCACCGGCTGCTGCTTTGCCGAATACTGAGGCAGGAAAGTGAGGAGACGATCATGAGTGTAAAAGAAGAGAAAAGAAGTTTCTTCTCAGAGATGCTCTATAACAATCCGGTCTTCGGACTTTATCTGGGAATCTGCTCAACTCTGGCTATTTCCACCAGTCTGAACAACGCATTGGGTATGGGCGTTTCAGTAATCTTTGTCCTGGTGCTTTCCAATATCCTGGTATCAATGATCGCCAGGATCACACCGGATGAGATCCATATTCCGGTTTACATCGTTATCATCGCTACACTGGTTACCCTGGTCGGCATGCTGCTGCAGGCATATACGCCTGAGCTGTATTCCACACTGGGTGCTTACGTAGACCTGATCGTCGTAAACTGCATTATCCTTGGACGTGCTGAAGCATTCGCCTGCAAGAATGGCGTAGCTGCTTCTGCAAAAGACGGTCTGATGATGGGTATGTCCTATACATTCAGCCTGATGGCGATCTCCCTGATCCGTCAGATCCTCGGAACAGGTATTCTGTCACTGTCCAATCCGTTTACAAATACTGAGATCTTCGCGCTCCGTCTGATCCCCAGCGGATTTGAAATCCCGATCTTCAAGTCCCAGACAGGTGCCTTCCTGACATTCGCGATTCTTGCCGCTCTTGTAGCAGCATATAAGAAGAGCAATGATGATAAGGCAGCGAAGGCTGAGAAAGAAGCGAAAGCAGCTGCTGCGAAAGCAAAAGCAGAAGCAGCGAAGGCTGCCAAGGCCGCAAAGGAGGCTAAAGCATGAGTCTGACAAGTTTACTGACGCTGATCATCAGCGGCATTCTGATTAACAACGTCGTTCTGACCAAGTTCCTCGGAATGTGCCCGTTCATGGGTGTTTCAACAAAACTCAGCTCTGCCATCGGTATGGGCCTGGCTGTTACATTCGTTATCTTCGGTTCCTCCGTGCTGTCATGGCTGCTGTATTACTATGTCCTGGATCCGCTGGACATTGAATACATGGAACTGATCACATTCATCCTGCTCATTGCAGCATTTGTCCAGTTCGTTGAGATGTTCGTCAAAAAGAACTCCCCGTCACTGTACAAATCACTGGGTATCTTCCTTCCTCTGATCACAACAAACTGTGTTGTTCTCTTTGTTGCTCAGGACAATATCACACAGGGTTACAACCTGATCGAAACAATGGTGAATTCCGTTGCTGTACCGCTCGGCTTCATGCTGATGCTGGTGATCTTCGCAACGATCCGTGAACGTCTGAATGGTGCAGATATTCCTGAACCGTTCAAAGGCAATCCGATCGCATTCATCGTTGCAGCGATCATGGCGATCGCGTTCTCCGCATTTGCGGGATTGGTATAAGATCCGATGAATTTCATATATGCAATACTGATCGGTGCTGCGCTTGGCGCGCTGAACATCTTTCTCTTGAAGAAGAACAGGGAGACACCGGTGCCTGAGGGCTGTGAAGATCTCTCACCGGACTGTTCTGCCTGCGGTATTGCGGACTGTGCATTGCGTGAACACTATTTGAATCAGAAGGGAGAAAATAATCAAAATGCTTAAAGCTGTATTGATGATGCTGGTTCTCGGCGGACTGTGCGGCGGACTGCTCGGCATCGCTTCCGTAAAGTTCCATGTGGAAGAAGATCACAGAGCAGAAGAAATTCTTGCTTTGCTCCCCGGATATAACTGCGGCGGCTGCGGATATCCCGGCTGCGCAGGTATGGCTGCGGCAATTGCGGACGGATCAGGAAGTGTCATGAACTGCAAGCCCAGCAAACCGGAACAGAAAGAAAAGATCAAACAGTATCTGGCAGAGAATCCTGCCGCTTAATACCGGAATGAACTGCAGACCGCAAAGGTTTGCAGTTTTTTTCTGCTTTCATGAAAGTGTTCAGATGAAATACACACAAATCCGGACGGATTTGTGGTATTCTTTTGACATTGTGAGAGACACGTTCAAACGATTCAGATGCGGCCTCAGCATGCTGGCTGCTGCGATATTCTTTTCTTCAGGGATCTCCGTCAGAGCGGAACTGATCCCCAATTCTTTTGATGAAACATCAAGATCACATGACCTGAGAAGAAATGTTCCGGTCGCGATCAATGTTTACGCGAAAAACGGAACTGTTCCGCAGGTCGTTCACGAGGAAGGCGTGCTGAACGGCGTAGCGTATGATGTGCTGCGTGTCGATCCGTCTGAAGATACATTTATCCAGGTGGATTACAGTCCGTCCGCACAGCTTCTGTACAGTCTGTATGACTATGATCTTGTCAGTCAGGGCTATACAAGGATCGGCGGGATCAATGCCAGCTTCTTTACAGGCGGCGGATGTCCTTCCGGTGCGATCAGGGTGGATGATCAGTGGCAGTATTACGGAGATATGGAATTGTCTCCTTCCTACGGGAACGGATTCGCCACAGCATATTTCAACAATACGGATATGGAACTGAAATACCATGGCTGGCAGGGAAGTGCCTGGATCCCGTATGATGACGGGATCTGGAATGGTGAGCAGACCGGCATGCATGCCTATGGCATCAGTTCCCGGTTTGCTGTATCAGGTTCCTATACATATTTTGCCAACGGTGTTCAGACAGATCTGACAACAGGAGGCAGCGGCCGTTATCAGACGACCAGGGCAGTCAGCCTGATGGCACAGCGTGCCGACAAGCAGTATCTGCTGATGAATTTCTACGGGCGTATCTCTGACTGGGATATCATTGAATATCTGCGCTCGGAAGGTGTTACGGACGCGATCAAGTTTGACGGCGGCGGTTCTACCCAGATGGTATATGAAGATACGCTTGTGAATCTTCCTTATGTGAATTCCGGATACAGTGAACAGATCGATGATAAGCCGCTCTTCGGATGGGGTGCAGTTTCAATGGGCTACAAGAAGCTGGAAGAGCCTGTATATGATCTGGTAAAACTCGATGTCAGCTCCGGTGATACGGTACTGTTTGAAGATGATGTGCCGGTCGGGGCAACACTGACGATCATGGATGAAACAGGCAGGAAGTACGTAGATCATGTCAAATTCCTGCGTGACATGCATGTTTCACTCGCACCGACCTCTTCAGTCACGAAATCAGGCACGGTGGATCACAACACGCTCTATTATCAAGACCAGGAGTTCGGCAGTGCACAGACGATCCTGCGCACAGGCAGCGACACGGAGATCGTACTTGTCGTGATAGGTGACAGTGAAATACCGGAACTTGACCTGTTCACTTCTTCAGCAGTATCCGATGGGGAGACTGTCTGGACATATACCGGAAGGATCCCGGTCGAACTGACGATATGTGATGAGAACGGTACTCCGGTCACCACAGGAACAGTCGATTATGATTCGTCATTCGAACTGGTGCATCCTGAAGTGGAAGGCATGGAGTTTGCCGGCTGGCAGGTCGGAGGAGATCTGCTCAATATCAGGATCGAACCTGTATATGAGAAGGCGGAAGAACCGGGCGTGATGGACAAAATCAGCGGATTCCTCGGGGATCTGCTTCCTGATAAAGATGAATAAGGAGAAACATATGAGCAAGATCGTATTTCTGGATGTTGATGGAACATTGATCGATTATGAGGCAAAAACACCTGCCAGTGCAAAGACAGCGATCGCCGCAGCAAGGGCGAACGGACACAAAGTATACATCTGCACAGGATGCTCCAAAGCAGAGATCGAACAGAGAGATCTGCCTGAACTGGACGGCATGATCGGCGGTAACGGCGCATATGTAGAAGACAACGGCACGGTTGTCATGCACCAGGGACTTTCCCCGGAAGATGTCAGACATATCGTTGACTGGTGCAATGAGCGTCATCTGGGATTCTATCTGGAAGCGAATTCCGGCATGTACTGCAATGACTATATGCTGGAGCAGGGACC
>DMBB01000185.1:8398-17471 GCA_003446295.1 Erysipelotrichaceae bacterium | reverse complement strand
AGCAGGACAACCCCTTCCCGGCAGTATGCGGTGCCATCTGCAACCGCAGATGCGAAGAAGTATGTACCAGAGGCATGGTCGATGAACCGATCGCGATCGATGAGATCAAGAAGTTCATCGCTGCTCAGGAACTGAACGAAGAAAACAGATACGTACCGCTCTGTGAAAAAGACTCCGGCGGTATGTGGGATGACGAATTCAAAGTAGCTGTCATCGGCGGCGGTCCTGCAGGATTAAGTGCAGCATATTATCTCCGCAGACACGGCTACCCGGTAACGGTATTTGAAAAAGAAGAAAAACTCGGCGGCATGCTGACATACGGCATTCCGAGCTTCCGCCTGGAAAAAGACGTCATCAATGCAGAGATCGATGTGCTCAGACAGATGGGCGTTGAATTCAAGTGCGGTGTTGAAGTCGGCAAAGACATGTCGATCCAGGATCTGAGATATGACGGATACAAAGCATTCTATGTAGCGATCGGTGCCCAGGGCGGCAGACTTGCCGGTGTTCCGGGCGAAGATGCTGAAGGCGTTGAAACAGGTGTAGACTTCCTGCGCAGAGTCAACAGAGACCACAGCCAGAAGCTGCACGGTGATGTCGTTGTTGTAGGCGGCGGCAATGTTGCGATCGACGTTGCAAGAACTGCAGTCCGTGTCACGGACGGCAAGGTGACGATGCTGTGTCTGGAATCAGAAGAGGAAATGCCTGCAGCAGCTGACGAAGTTGCTGAAGCAAAAGCAGAGAATATCGAGATCTGCAATGGCTGGGGCCCGAAAGAAGTCCTTGTAAAAGACGGAAAGGTCACAGGCATCGTATTCAAGAAGTGCACATCCGTATATGACCAGGATCACAGATTCGCTCCTCAGTATGACGAGGAAGAAACGATCGAGATCAGCTGCGAACATGTACTGATGTCAATCGGACAGTCCATTATCTGGGGTGACCTGCTCAAGGGTTCCAAGGTTGAACTCAACCGCAACGGAACAGCGATCGCTGATCCCATTACACTGCAGACAGGTGAAGCAGACATCTTTGTCGGCGGTGATGTGTTCACAGGACCGAGATTTGCAATCGATGCGATCGCTGCCGGCAGACAGGCAGAGGATTCCATCAACCGTTTCGTCCACCCGGGCAACTCTCTGACCATTTCAAGAGACCTGAGACACTTTATCCAGCTGGATAAGGATGACATTCATCTTCCTTCCTACGACACAAGCAGACGTCAGGTACCCGGACACAAGCTTGCTACACCGGACAACAAGTTCAGTGATACACGCCTTCCGTTCACGGAGGAGCAGGTACGCACGGAAGCAGGCAGATGCTTAAGCTGCGGTGCTTCTCATGTCGACCTGAACAGATGCATCGGCTGCGGTATGTGTACGGTACGCTGTGAGTTTGATGCGATCCACCTCACAAGAGACATTCCCGAAGCTACAAGAATGATCAAGGCTGAAGACAAGCTGAAGCTCATCGGACCTTACGCTGCGAAGCGTGAGATCAAGATTCTCAAGAACAAGCTGAAGGGCTGATCAGAATAAACGGTTCATGCGGGGCAGACGCCCCGCTTTACTGTCTGCATGCATCAGCACAAGATCCGCCGCTGAATGCAGATAAGTATTTTCAGTCTTGTTCCGGACAATTTGCTTTATACTGAAAACAGAACTGTAATGGAGCAGTTATGAAATTAAAAATAGCGATTTGTGATGACAACAGTACACATTTAAAACTGGCAGAAGATCTCGTGACGTCTTACCTGGACAATGAAAACAGATCTTATGCAGTACAGACGTTTTCCAGTGCGGAAGAACTGCTGTCCGAGATCAATAAAGATCATTACGCTCCGGATATAGCGGTTCTTGATATCGAACTAGGCGGAGAGGACGGCATCACACTGGCAAAGCGGATGAACCTGCTTGTACCGATGTGCCGCATCATATTTCTGACAGGCTATATTGATTACGCTCCTGATGCTTATGAAGCTGAGCATATCTGGTTTGTGGTCAAGAAAACTGCAGACCGGTATTTCCCTTCCGCAATGAAAAAAGCACTGCAGTCATTGGAAAACAGTCCTGCTGCAGTACCAAGCATCATTGTCAGAGAAGACGGGAAATCGATCGCCGTACCGGTGAGTCAGATCCTCTATATCAGCAAAGTCAGCCGCAAATCACTGATTTCATGCAAAGATACGGAATATCACGATACACGCAGACCTGCTCTGCTCATATCGGAGGAACTGAGAGAACAGTTTATTCACTGCCACCAGGGATACTGGGTCAACATCAGTATGATCAGAGAACTGGATCATGATGTACTGGTACTGGAAAACGGTATCCGGATACCGATCAGCCGTACGCACAAAGATGAGGTCAGAGACCGCTTCTTCGATTATTTCCAGGCAAAACGGTCATCTTTCAGCCATGAATCCTGAAACAGAAATAAAATGAGCCATACCAGTTTATGCGGCCGGTATGGCTTTGTTCGTTATATGTCACGTTTCTGACAGGCATTACTCCTGCAGTGTCCCGAAGTACAGCGGACTGTTGATCTCTTTCAGATGTTCCTGGAAATCATTTGTACCATAGATCGCATCTTTCATGGAGATCAATTCGATCTGATTGGAAATGATCCACTCCCTGTATGCATCGCTCATGCACGCTTCATGTTCCTTGCAGCGGTGCAGATTGCAGGATGATTCTTTCATAATGTGGTCATCGCAGTATCCCGGATGCCAGCCGTAGAAATAGATCTCTTCCTGTTCGGTCCATACAGGTGAGACCATGACGGACAGCGGATCATATTCATCAAAGTACTTCAGTTTAAAGCCATGTTCCGGCTGAATGTTGACGGAATAAATATGCAGGTCTTCATATTGCCTGTCTGCTTTGGCATGCATATGGTGACCGGGTGCACTGGTGAAATACCCGTATACGATCCCGTACTTATCAAGAATATCCTTGAATGCCTGTTCCAGATCATTTTTTACCGGTCTGGCTGTCGCATAGTCAGGATATCTGCCGAGTACATCCATGCACAGTTTCATCTCGGCATCAAATTCACGGTAAGCATCACTGTAAGTCACTTCATCCATCAGTTCCGGATGACGGTGCCTCCACTTGAATCTTCCTTCTTCATCAACCATGGAAGGCACTTCCTCCTTCGGCAGAACAGGGCTTTCCCACAGATGTCTGTGCCAGCCGACAGACAGCCATGGCATATCCTTTAATCTCTTCAGTGCCTCAACTGCGTCAGGTGAATCAAACATCACATCCGCACTGCTTCCGATGCCTGCTTCAAACACCTTAAAAACACCCATATCATAAGCCGGCGTATAGCCGATATCATCAACTCTGAATACCAGACGTTTTCTCATAAAAAGATCCTCCAGTTTCAGCATAGCCGAACGGAGGATCTTCTGTCTTTCAGTCTTTTCGATATTGATAGATGTATTTCAGATATGCAGTCAGCCCTCAGTGATCTGATTGCCTGTATAGAGCTGGTAGTATCTGCCCTTCTTATCGATCAGTTCTTCGTGCGTACCGCGTTCAATGATCCTGCCGTCTTCCAGTACGAGGATGCAGTCACTGTTCTGAACGGTGGAAAGACGATGGGCAATAACGAATGTTGTTCTGCCCTTCATCAGAGCATCCATACCCTTCTGAACAAGCTTTTCGGTTCTGGTATCGATCGAAGATGTTGCCTCGTCAAGGATCATTGCCGGAGGGTCTGCGACAGCAGCTCTTGCAATGGCAAGCAGCTGTCTTTCACCCTGGGAAAGGGAGCCGCCGTCACCGGTAATGTATGTGTTGTATCCATCCGGCAGCCTCTTGATGAAGCCATGCGCGTTCGCCAGTTTGGCAGCACGAATACATTCTTCATCTGTCGCATCCAGACGGCCGTAACGGATATTGTCCATGATCGTACCGCTGAACAGATGTGTGTCCTGCAGTACCATGCCGAGCGATCTTCTCAGGTCAGGCTTCTTGATCTTGTTGATGTTGATATCATCGTAACGGATCTTGCCGTCCGCAATGTCATAGAAACGGTTGATCAGGTTCGTGATCGTTGTCTTGCCGGCACCTGTTGAACCGACAAAGGCGATCTTCTGACCCGGCAGACCGAACAGGGTAATGTTATGCAGAACTGTTTTCTTGCCGTCATAACTGAAGTCAACGTCATCCATTGTTATCTTGCCGTTCAGTTTCTGATAGGTAACAGTTCCTTCTGCCTTATGAGGATGTCTCCATGCCCACTTGCCTGTCTTCTGTTTTGTTTCAGTCAGTGTTCCGTCTTCTTCCTCGATCACATTGACAAGCTCAACGTAGCCTTCATCAACTTCGCTCTTTTCATCCATCATGTTGAAGATACGTTCAGCGCCTGCCATTGCCATGGCAACAGAGTTGACCTGCTGTGAGATCTGGCTGACAGGACGTGTGAAGTTCCTGTTCAGTGTCAGGAAGGATACCAGACTGCCGAGTGTCAGTGCTGAAAAACCGCTCAGGGCAAGCCATGCACCGGTCACGGCGATCAGCACATAGCTGATATTGCCGAGGTTGGCATTGATCGGCATCAGGATATTGGCAAACTTATTTGCATTGTTGCCTGCTTCACGCAGTTTTTCATTCAGATCAATGAAACGCTCAACTGCCCGTTCTTCATGGCAGAATACTTTGATGACCTTCTGTCCTTCTACCATTTCCTCAACATAGCCGTTGACAGCGCCAAGTGTCTTCTGACGTTCAACAAAGTATTTTCTGGACTGTCCGCCGATCTTGCCGGAGACGATCATCATGACCATGATCATAATCAGAGATACGCCTGTCAGAGGAATGCTCATACGGACCATGGAAACAAATGTTGTAACGATCGTAGCGCCGGAATTGATCACCTGGGGGATCGTCTGGCTGATGACCTGCCTCATCGTATCGATGTCATTTGTATAGACAGACATGATATCGCCATGGGCATGTGTATCAAAATATTTGATCGGCAGTGTCTGCATGTGGCTGAACAGCTCCACACGGATCTTTTCCATCGTGCCCTGGCCTACCGTTACCATGATGCGGTTATACGCATAGGCAGAGAAGATACCAAGGAGCAGGATCGCCGCAAGTTTTCTCAGAGCAGCAGCCAGCGGAGCAAAATCACGGCTTCCGGTATTGATCATCGGAAGGATGTATACATCGATCAGTTTCTGCATGAACAGTGTTCCCTGCAGTGTGCAGACAGCGTTGGTAATGATGAAGATCACGACCAGGATCATATGGATCCAGTATGTCTGCATCATGTACTTCAGAACTCTCATCAGAGTTCCTTTTTTAACCTTGGGACGCGGTCCCATGTTTCTGGGTCCCCTCATCTGCTGCCTCCTTCCTGGCCCGGTTCATCAAAGTCGCCGGAGCCCTTCAGCTGAGTCTCATAGATGTCACGGTAGATCTCATTGGTGTTAAGCAGATTCTCATGTGTATCGAAGCCGTCAACTTTGCCGTCATTCAGAACGATGATCCTGTCAGCGTGCTGAACAGAGGAGATCCTCTGGGCAATGATCAGTTTCGTTGTATCCGGGATGGTATTCGCAAACGCTTCGCGGATCTTCGCATCCGTAGCAGTATCGACTGCGGATGTCGAGTCATCCAGGATAATGATCTTCGGATCCTTCAGCAGAGCCCTTGCGATGCACAGTCTCTGTTTCTGACCGCCTGACAGGTTGTTTCCTCCCTGCTCGACCCAGGAGTTGTATTTGTCCGGGAAGCGCTCGATAAACTCATCAGCGCATGCGAGTCTGCATGCATTGATGCACTCTTCTTCGGTTGCGTCTTCCTTGCCCCATCTGAGGTTGTCAAGGATCGTACCTGAGAACAGAACGTTCTTCTGAAGAACGACCGCGACCTTGTTTCTCAGAGCTTCCTGATCGTAGTCTTTGACATTGACGCCGCCTACCGCTACAGATCCCTCCGTTGCGTCATACAGTCTTGAGATCAGGCTGACCAGTGTGGATTTACCGGAGCCTGTCCCTCCGATAATGCCGATCGTTTCGCCAGACTTAATATGCAGGTCAATATCCTGCAGGACATTTTCACCGCTTCCTTCCGCATTGTATGCAAAAGAAACATCATTGAAGTCGATCTGTCCGTTCTTGACTTCCGTAACAGGATCTGCAGGATCTGCAATATCCGGCACTTCGTTCAGGACTTCGGAAATACGCGTTGCGCTGGCCGTGGACATTGTGATCATGACAAATACCATTGACAGCATCATCAGTGACATCAGGATGCTCATGATGTAGGAGAACATGGACGTCAGCTGTCCTGTCGTCAGGACACCGGAAACGACCTGCTTCGCACCGAACCAGCTCAGGGAAATGATGCACCCGTAAACGATCATCATCATGACCGGATTGTTCAGGGCGATCAGTGCTTCTGCCTTGACGAACATGGCTCTCAGGTTTCCTGCAGCCTTTTTGAATTTTTCCGTTTCATAGTCTTCACGGACAAACGCCTTGACAACTCTGGCAGCGGAAACATTTTCCTGAACGCTTGCATTCAGAGCATCGTATTTTTCAAATGTCTGACGGAAGATCTTCGTTGTATTGACGATCAGGATCGACAGCGCGACCGCAAGCACCACCACCGCTACAAGGAAGATCGTACTCAGTGACGGGCTGATCGTAACGCACATGATGACTGACAGTATCAGCATCATCGGCGGTCTGACCGCCATGCGGATAATCATCTGGAATGCATTCTGCAGATTCGTAACATCCGTTGTCATACGTGTGACAAGACCTGCCGTTGAAAATTTATCGATATTCGCAAATGAATAAGTCTGGATCTTCTCATACATGCTGCGGCGCAGATTTGCCGCAAAACCGGTCGATGCATACGCTGCATATTTACCGGACATTGCACCGCACAGAAGGCTGATAAATGCCATCACCAGCATGATCAGGCCATACTTCCATACAGCAGCCATATTGGCAGCTTCAATGCCTTCATCGATCAGATTGGCGGTAATGTACGGGATCAGAACTTCCATCAGCACTTCACCGATCATAAACACCGGTGTCAGGATCGCCGCACGTTTATACTCACCGATCTGTTTCGCGAGTGTTTTTAACATATGTTCTCCTTTCCGCTGTCTTCTTCCTGAATCTTGATCTGTTCCTGTATCGTACTGTACAGGATATCAAGCAGGCGTCCCAGCTCTTCTTTTTCATTGTCATTGAGTTTTGAAACAAGGAGTTTTTCTCCGTTCCGCATGCTCAGGAATGACTCGTGCAGCAGCTGACTGCCGCTGTCCGTCAGTGTTACCACTTTGACCCTGCGGTCTTCCGGCAGCAGGGAACTGCGGACGAGTCCCTTTGATTCAAGCCTTACCACGATCCCGGCCATCGTGGGCTGGGCAACATTGAAATGTTTTTCCAGTTCCTTCAATCTGGCCGTCTTGTTTTCCTGACGCTCCAGATAAACGAGGACATGATGCTGGGAAAAGGTCAGATCCAGCTCCTGCAGCCTGTGGTTGATTCCCTTCTCGATCATGTCATTGATCTTCTTGATCTTGAAACCGAGATCCACAATGATCACCTCCATCGTTTATGATAATCACTTTCCTTTTAAAGTTCAATAGCACGCAATTAATTGCGTGCTATTATTTTCAGATATGTGTTTTTGCAGGATTATTTGATCAGTTTTGCGTTGATCAGAGCCCTCATGATCAGCGGGATCAGAACAAGCTGGGCAATGATGCCGGGTACTGCATTCAGGAATGCACCTGCAAGGAATGCCTGGAATGTGAACGGTGAATCTGTTCCGCTCAGCATGATCGTATAGGCAAGGCCCCAGATGATCCTGCCGCAGATCATTGCGGTGATCAGTGAAATATAAATGTTCTTGATGCTCTTTTCCTCAAACTTTGAAAGCATCCAGCCGGATACGATGCCGTAAGTGCACAGTTCGAACGCCATGCCCACAGCATTGGGATACATCCTCGGCATTCCGAACAATACGGACCTCAGCAGCGGGCAGATAAATCCGACCAGACCGCCGTACTGCCAGCCGCATGCCATTCCGCACAGAAGTACCGGAAAGTGCATCGGTGACAGCATCACGCCGATCTGCGGGATCTGTCCTGTTATAAACGGCAGTACCTGTCCGAGTGCGAGGAACATGGCTGCCAGTGTCAGTTTTCTGTTGCTGTTCATAAAACCCCCCTGAACTTCAATTGATATATGTAATCTTATGCGCAATCATACCAGCAGTCAATGAATCAGCTTTCACACAAAGCAGCGTCATTTTGTGAGTCCTGTATGAAATCGTGCAAAGTATTAGCACTCTTAATACGAGTGTGCTAAAATAGTATGCAAAGGAGAAATGTCTATGGATAAAATTGAGAAACCGAAAAAGCCATTGATATATTACTACGCGATCGTCCTGCTGGTACTGAGCCTGATGAACCTGTTCGCCATCCCGGCCATGGAGCAGGCAAAGATCCAGACGGTCGATTACGGAACATTCATGAAAATGACTGAGAATAAGGAGATTGAAAAAGTCGAGATCACCGACACGCAGATCCTCTTTAAGTCTAAGACAGATAAAGACCAGGTCTATACAACAGGTCTGATGAACGATCCCAACCTGACAGAACGTCTGTATGAATCCGGTGCGGAATTCGCAACGGATATCCAGCAGAAGACATCACCGTTCCTGTCATTCCTGCTGTCCTGGATCTTCCCGATCATCATCTTTATCTATTTAGGAAGGATGATGAGCAAGCGTCTGGAAGACGGCGGCAATTCCATGATGTTCAACATGGGTAAGTCCAACGCAAGAGTCTACATCAAATCCACCTCAGGCATCCTTTTCCAGGATGTTGCCGGTGAAGATGAAGCCAAGGAATCACTGCAGGAGATCGTTGATTACCTGCATGATCCCGCAAAATACACAAAGATCGGTGCGAAGATGCCTAAGGGCATCCTGCTCGTAGGTCCTCCGGGAACCGGTAAAACAATGCTGGCAAAAGCAGTCGCAGGTGAATCAAATGTTCCGTTCTTCTCCATGAGCGGTTCGGAATTCGTCGA
>DMBB01000185.1:0-8336 GCA_003446295.1 Erysipelotrichaceae bacterium | reverse complement strand
TGTTTGTCGGTATGGGCGCGTCCAAGGTGCGTGACCTGTTCAAACAGGCAAAAGAAAAAGCACCGTGCATCGTATTCATCGATGAGATCGATGCCATCGGCGGCAAGCGTGTCTCCGGCAATATCGGAGGCAATGATGAGCGTGAACAGACGCTCAACCAGCTGCTGACGGAAATGGACGGCTTTGAAAGCAACAACGGCGTTGTTATTCTGGCAGCCACAAACCGTCCGGAATCCCTTGATGCGGCACTGCTCAGACCGGGCAGATTCGACCGTCGTGTTCCCGTGGAGCTCCCTGATCTGAAAGGCCGTGAAGCGATCCTGAAGGTACACGCCGCAAAGATCAAGGCAGCAGACAACATCGATTATGAGATGATCGCCCGCATGGCATCCGGTGCCAGCGGCGCAGAACTGGCAAACATCATTAATGAAGGTGCGCTCAGAGCGGTCCGTGCAGGCAGAGATGAAGTCACACAGGAAGACCTTGAGGCTAGCATTGAAGTTGTATTTGCCGGTTACGAAAAGAAGAATGCGATCCTGACAGACCGCGAGAAGCTGACCGTATCCTACCATGAGGTCGGACACGCTCTGGTTGCGGCACTGCAGACACACAGTGCCCCGGTCCAGAAGATCACGATCATACCTCGTACTTCCGGTGCTTTGGGATATACGATGCAGGTAGAGGAAGGAAACCATTATCTGTATACAAAGCAGGAGCTTGAGAACAGGATCGCCACCCTTACAGGCGGCAGAGCTGCTGAAGAGGTCGTTTTCAATGAAGTGACCACAGGTGCTTCAAATGATATCGAACAGGCAACAAAGATCGCCCGTGCCATGATCACAAGATACGGCATGCACGAAGACTTCGATATGGTCGCTATGGAGACTGTACAGAACCAGTATCTGGGCGGCGATGCCTCCCTGAACTGTTCTCAGGAAACGGCTGCCGACATTGACCGTCAGGTCATTGAGCTGGTCAGAAAACAGCACGAGAAAGCAAAGAAGCTGCTGATGGAAAACCGTGATGATCTGGACAGGATCGCAAAATACCTGTATGAAAAAGAAACGATCACAGGCGAAGAATTCATGAAGATTCTGAATGAGGACAGCGCTTCCGAAGCAGAAGCCGAATAACCAAAAAAGGAAGTTCGGGCACATGCTCGCACTTCCTTTTATTTATTCATCTACACAGAACAGTTTGACAGGTTCTTCCCCTGCATACTGTTTTTTATATGCGCACATCCACTTATGTCCGTCGATCTCCGTTTCAGTTACTCTGGCGTAATCGCCGTCCTTGATCCCGTCCGCATTCCTCGTGCGGATGAAATATGCGCCGTTATCAGGCGTCAGCAGCTGGATATCGATCAATGAACGTTCATTTCCTTCAACGATCATTGTCCGGAAATAACAGCATACGCCCTGCTTGAACATCCTGGAGAATTCATTGTAGAGATACAGGTTCTGCGGTTTTCCGTCCACGATCACAAACCAGGGATGTTCCTGATCGATCGCTTTCTGTACATCGATATTGATATCCGCATCCGCAGGATCTCCATACGGCCATGCGATCTCATCGTCGTCCGTCCATCCGTCGCATACAAACCCGTCTTCATACAGATATGTCAACCGGCTGGGAATACCGGACTCGGTTTCATAGCCGTAATATGAGATGTCATTTGCTTCATCATAGTAATACGTTTTGCCATAGCAGGCAGTTTCACCATAGGCCATCATTGCGTTGGCCGCATCCTTCTTCAGAGCATATGCGCTGCGCAGACTGGTGAACGTGACCCTGCCGTCCCCGGCACTTTCCAGGGAAGACGCAAACGGCACACGATATTCAGCACCGCCTTCATTGATATTGACGGTGATGAAGGGCATCCAGTATAAGGCAAACAGCAGGACAACGAGCGGTATCAGTATTTTACCAGCACGCTTCATACTTATTTACCGGAGTTCCTTCTTTCAATATCCATGATCTCATCAACTCTGCGCTGATGTCTTCCGCCTTCAAATTCCGTCGTCAGGAATGCGTCCAGCATCATCTTTGCCATTTCAATGCCGATCACTCTCGCGCCGAAGCACAGGATATTGCAGTCATTGTGCAGACGTCCGTATTTCGCAGTATAGGGTTCTGAGCATACAGCTGCACGGATCCCGTGCACCTTGTTGCATGCCAGGGAAATACCCAGACCTGTTCCGCAGATGGCAATTCCTTTTTCCACTTCTCCGGAAGCGACAGCGTTCGCTACTTTCTCACCCCAGATGGGATAATCCGTGCTTTCCGTACTGTCCGTGCCGAAGTTGATGACTTCATGTCCAAGTGATTCCAGATATGCTGTGACTTCTTTCTTCATTTCCACAGCTGTATGATCATTCGCAATTCCGATTTTCATAAGTCAAGTCCACCTTTCCACTCATTCTACCATATTCGATGTGTTTCCGTTGTGCGTACTGCGGAGTTTCATGATCAGGATCACTCCTGCAAGCATCATGAATACCGAAATAAACTGTGATGTCGAGAGGATCCCGATGTGTCCGCGCTCAACATCCCCGCGCAGGAATTCGATCAGGAATCTTCCCATGCTGTAGAGTACCAGATATCCGGCACCTGTATACTTTCTTGTTTTCTCATTCTCATACATGCGGTGCAGCACAAGGAAGATGATGAGATCACCAAGTGCTGAAAGCAGCTGCGTCGGTACCAGAGGGACACCGGACGGAGCCAGTGAATGAGCCGGGAATGTCACGCCGAAGTGACTGTGTGTTTCGATTCCGTAGCAGCATCCCGCAAAGAAGCATCCGATCCTTCCGAACGCCTGTGCAAGAGACAGTCCCGGCATCATCAGATCAAAGTAGCTCTTGAAGTTCAGTTTCCTGATACGGCAGTAAATGTATGCCGCCAGGATCCCTCCCAGAATGCCGCCGTATACCACCCATCCGCCGGAACCAAGCACTGCTTTGGGATCGCTGAGGAACTGCTGCCAGTTCACCAGCACATATGTCAGCTTCGCGCATACATAACCGAAGCCGATGGCAATAAAGATGAGATTGTCCGCATAGTCCGAATTCAGACCATGTTTCTTTGCCTGCCGTTCAGCATATGTGAAGCCGAACAGGATTCCTATCGCGATCATGACGCCATAGCCATGGATCGTAAACCTTCCGATTGTCAGCCAGTCATTGTACATATTTGACCTCCGTTACGCCATTGTAAACTAACCGGTGCGGTTTGAAAAGCAATATCATTCCTCGCTCAGAGGAGGTTTCTCCTCATCCGGTTCAGGCAGATCAGGACTGATCTCTTCAGCTTCCTTCACTGCAGGCACATCCGGAATGACGATGTCGTCTGCCTTTACTGTTTCTTCATCAGAATACGCGCTTTCATCAGCTGTATGTGCAGCTTCTTCCTCAGCTCTTCTAGCCGCTTCTTCAACTCTTCTGGCTTCTTCCTCAGCAGCCCTCTGAGCTTCTTCTTCCGCTCTTCTCTTCGCTTCTTCAGCTTCTTCCTTATCCTGCTTCTTATAGCGGCGGATCCTGCTTCCCAGAGCGAACATATAGGCGATGAGCAGAATGACTGCGATCGCTGAAATAATCATGCCGACGGTAAATCCTGTCGGTCTGTAGACCATATCAATGACATGGCTGCCTTCCGTGATGCCGAAGCACATCATGCCGTTGACATCGGAGAACGCGATCGCCGTTCTGCCGTCAACAGTGATATTCCAGCCTGCCGAATAAGGAATGCTTGTGTGAATATAACCGCTGCCTGAAGCGATCGAACCTTCCCCGTGCAGATGCGCAGGTGATACCTGCTTGATGGCAACGGCACGCTTCTGTGCACTGCCGGAAAGTCTTCTCAATACTGCCAGATTCTCGGCATACACCACGGTTTTGCTGTAATCCGCGACATCCCCGTTTTCGGGCACGATCGTGACAGTGACTGTTTTGCCTGAAGAAGGTCTGCCAAGATAATAAACACACACTGATGCAGTATGTTCAATGACCTGCTCAGTCTTATCAAGTTTGACCGTGATATCCGCTTTGCCCGCAGGCACTTCCATATACAGCGGCTGATTATCACCCTTGATACTGAATGTGACGCCGGTTCCTTTCTTCTTCAGTACGGCTCCGGCATCCGTATATACATCATCATCTTCTCCGGAAAGGCTCTTCCAGATCAGATTCTGTGTTTCAAACGTATTGGTTCCAGCCTTCGGCAGTTCCTCCACAGCAGTGACTGTACCTGTCCAGAACGGATTCTGGTAAATGCTGATGCCGGAGTAGCTGTCTGACTTTGTATATGACTTATTTGTCAGGTCTTCTTTGCTGAGGACATATTTCACAGACATCAGGCCGTCCGCTGATTCGGAGATATTGCCGGCGTTTTCCGCATAGCTGCTGTGTTCATTGTCCCAGGCAACGCCCATCTTCCAGGCAAATGCAGGGCCTTCAGCCGGTCTGTACTGCAGATAGCCGTCCGTGCTGTTCAGTTCATACAGGAAGCCGTCTTCCCTGCCCCAGGCAAATGTTGTGGCAGTGCGTTCCAGTGAGTCATTGCTGAGCTGTGCAGCAGTACCTGCCGCTTTGTCATAAACATCATAGAACTGTGCGGCTGACACTTCCTTCACGCCTTCATGCAGTGAAAGCCAGCTGTTTTCCGCGGAATTGCCGAGTGCCAGCGCGATCAGAGCTGCCGCAGCGATCCTGTTCCCTTTCGTCCCGATCAGCCAGCAGAGCACAACCGCCGCAGCCATCAAGAGACCGTCCACGATGACCGCCCAGAGGACAAGTTCACCCTGACGCAGTACCGCGTAGCCGGCAAGCAAAGCAGCACACAGGATGCCTGTCAGGATATATCCGGCTGTCGTCATGCTGTGGAGACTTCCCCTGCTTTCTGCCGCAAGGTCCATCAGGATAAATACAGCCAGGCATGTGCATCTCATATCAAATGCAGCCACATTGACAGAATCCCTGAACAGATACGGGATCGGGATCCACAATGACGCAAGAGAGATACCAAGCACAACCAGCATCACTGCCTTGTGGCGCAGTGTGATCTCCTTGTCGAAGAACCATGAAGCAGCCAGGACCAGCGGAACGATCCCGATGAAAATCGGCGGGATCCCTGTTTTCAGCAGGTTGCCCGTCATCAGGGCAGACAGCAGATCTGCCGGATCACCGTTCAGAATCGTAAACTCAGGCATTTTCAGCACATAGCCGTGATGTGTGGAAACATAGATCGGTATCAGCACAAAGGAGCACAGCAGTCCGGCAAGGACCGAACCGATAAACCACGGCATGAATGTACGCTTGAGGCGTTTCACGCCGCCCGGTTCATCAAGAATGCCCTTGAAGTAGAGCAGCACGGATGCCAGCGTGAACATTGCGATCAGTCTGTATCCGGTCAGAATGGCTGCGACCATGGAAAGGACATATACCAGCACGCCCTTTCCTTCATAGATGCGTGCAACACCCAATGCCAGCATCGGCAGGATCACCGCACCGTCGATCATGGATGTATTGGTCAGGTAGGTGATCGTAAATCCGGTATATGCGTATGCAGTCCCGAGCATCGCTCTTGAAAAGACATGCAGGCCTTCCTTCCGGTTCAGCCAGATGCAGAAAGTGAAAGCCGCAAGCGACAGACGCAGACCTGCGATCACATGGAAACCAAGCAGTATGTTGTCCTTGAACAACAGCAGCAGATAGTTCAGCGGCGAGAACAGATATGCCGCCGATACTTCCAGCATTTCCGTGCCCATTGCTGCATTCCATGCATACAGCAGCCGGTCAGGGTGTTTGACAATGTCAAAGATACTTCCGTACAGGCTGATCAGCTGTTTGCCTTCACCATACAGCAATGTATGGTCACCGAACGGATAGATCTTCATCACCAGCATCAGCAGTGCAAATATCACAGCTGTCATGAAGGCAGCGATCACTGCTGAAATTACACTTCCAAATTTACGCTTCATCTTTTGATTCTCCCTGCCGTCTGCTGCCAATCATGGCAATCACGGCACATACTATCGTTCCTGTCATCATCATGACAGTAAACCTGTCGATCAGAACGGCTGTACTGCCAAAGCTCAGCAGAATACATGCCGCAGATGCCAGCGCGATCAAACACACTGCCATTTTCTTTATTTTACCTGCATGTCGCATAAACATCACAGCAAGAATCACCAGATCCGCCGCAAAACACACCACATTCATGATTGCCACGCATCTGTTCAGTCCAAGATAGGCGCCATCCCAGGAGGGATTCAGCCCCAGATAGGCAATACGTGATCTGTGCACATCCATGTCAGGTGCATGTATGCCTGATGCTGCATCTTCCATGCATCGGATCATCTGCTCAATGCGGTCTGCTTCCAGCGAAGTCAGTGCTTTTACACTCTGACCCTTCGCATAGACTGCACCGTACCTGTTTTCTTTCCCGTTGCCCCGGTACATCACAGACAGGATATCCGGGCTGTCCAGCGCCTGCAGCTTGGTGACATTTCTGATTCCTTGTCCGATCATCTTCAGCCTGTAAGACTGGGTGATCTCAGGATCCGTACTGTCATGTTCATCCGGATATACGAGCATCGTATCTCCCGCTTCAAAGCGGTCAAAATCAAAGCTGGCATAAGGATCCTGCGGCCAGGCATCCATTGCCCATCTGAGATATCCGTCAAATCCCATGCCGGCAAGATATTCCATTGTCCAGAGCGATTCATCAGGTTCAGATAATGCAAATACATTCGGATAATTGGTTGAGCAGTTATACATCTGTGTCGTAAGACCCAGTTCTTTTCTGTGCGCGATGATGCGCCGCATCATATCTTCTTTCCCTGAGAATGACGCGATCGATACCGCCAGTCTGTCAAACACATCATAGAAACTGTCTTCCGTGATCTCTGCCAATGCCGCATGAAACTTCAGACGGTCACCGCAGATCTCCTGCACCAGGCCGACCGCTGCTTTCATTTCCTCTACAGGACGCTCGTCGATCATGATATACGTCTGATCGATCCAGCCTTTTTCTTCCATATGGTCCGTGAAGCTGTACAGGAATGTCGACCAGAGATCCGTCCATTCATAGCTGCCGATCTCAGGGCTGACCTCCGTCACACTGCCGTCATGTTCCGTGATCTGCCATCTGCCGGTAAACGGCAGGATGCCGAAGCAGTCAATATAGCCGTCGACTCCGTGTTCCATGCAGAGGCTGATCCACTGATCCATCTCCGTATAATCGAAGAACAGATATCCATCCTGATCATGTTTCCACTTCACCATGGAAGGATACTGGTCATATACCTGATGACCCCACGGTTCATCCGTGACTGTGACTGTAATATTCTTCATGCCAAGCTGTGCATACGCATCCAGCTGTCTGCCCAGAACAGACTGATGTTTCCTGCTGAACGGCTCCTCGCCTTCCAGCATGTCATACCATCTGAGCGATGCATACGGATACTGCCAGAATTCCACGGTCAGTGCCGGCTCGGGCAGCACACGGTCAATCACTTCATATGTGATGGGCAAAGGATATTCTTTGATGCCGTCCGACAGCACAACAGATGTTTCCTTCAGTCCTGCTCCGGTATTTTGGGATGCTGTGATCTCGATCAGCACATATACCGTTTCGCCCTGCACAGCATGATGCGTCTGATCACCGATCCGGTCCGGAACATCATAATGCGGTATGCCGGGATCGCTTCCGATCCCGATAGAGGCACTGACTGTTTCCAGAAATACAGCATGCGTATCCTGACCGCAGGACAATGTCAGCTGACCGTCATGATCCGCATGAAATACCGCTTTCAGCAGGAGCGTGTCATTCTTCCAGACAGTCAGGTGATCCGGAACATCGTATTCAGATGATGCGTCATAAAAAAGACTCCCCGGATCCATCAGATGGAACATGCCGGGATCATCCTGCGCGTGCACCTGCAGCGATATGCAGAACAATACAGCTGATAAGACAGCAAACAGTTTCTTCATAGTCTCCATTTTACCTCATCGGCACTCTGCTATGAGTTTTTTCAGTCTTTTTTTCTTTAAGACGTCATGTTACGATTTTATGGATGTACAACAAAGCTGCGATAGATCGGAGCATACAATGATCCGGGGAATTGCATGTCTGCCGGACTTTGTCGTTCTGGTATTTGTATACTTTATCGTATTCTTCAGAAAGTGGAAGGAAATGGGCACACTGCGCCTGTTCCTGCGCACTGCTTTTTACTGCTATCTCTGCATGGTGATGTACTTTACCCTGATGCCTATTCTGGCTTCGATCCCGAATTTCTATCTGCTGCCTGCAGGCACGATCAACCTGTCACCGTTCAT
>DMBB01000065.1 GCA_003446295.1 Erysipelotrichaceae bacterium | reverse complement strand
TTCTTGCGCCGGAGATCTGAGCTTCAAGCAGCGGTGACTGAATCGCCTTGGCAGCTGCTTCTTTTGCTTTGTTCTCGCCGGAAGCCATACCGATACCGATCAGGGCACTTCCCTGGCCTTCCATAACGCTCTTGATATCTGCAAAGTCGAGGTTGATCATTGCAGGAACAGCGATCAGGTCTGTGATTGTCTGAACACCCTGACGGAGGATGTTGTCAGCTTCCTTAAATGCATCTTCGAACGGAATATGACCGATAACTTCAAGAACCTTGTTGTTGGATATAATAATCAGGCTGTCAACATATTCTTTGAGCTGTTCAAGACCCTGCTCAGCCTGGATCATTCTTCTTCTGCCTTCAAAGCTGAACGGTTTTGTAACGATACCAACTGTCAGGCATCCGAGTTCCTTTGCAATCTTTGCGAACAACGGGGATGCACCTGTACCTGTTCCGCCGCCGAGTCCTGCTGTCAGGAAGATCATATCAGCGCCTTCCATAGCGTTTCTGATATCTTCTTCACTTTCTACAGCTGCTTTACGTCCGTTGTCAGGATTTCCGCCTGCACCCAGTCCTTCATTTCCGAGCTGGATCTTATTTGTAACGGGAGAAACATCCAGTGCCTGAAGATCTGTGTTTGCAACATAGAACTCAACGCCCTGTACGCCTTCCTCTACCATGCGGTTAACCGCATTGCTGCCGGCACCGCCGATTCCGAATACCTTGATCCGTGCCACCTGATTGTAAGATAAGTCTGCCATACTTTTTCCTCTCTACTTTTTCCCGTCGAAGAGAATACCCTTCAGCTTTTTAGTTATCGTGTCTTCAGGATTACCTGTTGTTTCTCTGCCTCTGTAACTGACTGCATCCATGAATGCATCCATATCAAGGCTGTTTTCTGTGAAGCCGGTAATCGGCTGTTTGTCCTTAAAAGCATAGAACAGGCCAAGGCACGCTGTAAGACCGGCGTTCCTTCCACCAAGTGTGTCAGGAATGTAATTGCGGACTTCGCAGCCCAGCTTCTTCTGCAGCAGGTCTTTCAGACCCTGCATTTCGCCGCCTTCTCCAGTTATAATAACAGCAGTCGGCCCTGCTTGCAAGATTGGCTGACACAGTTTTTGTATGTCATTAAGCCATTTTTCAACATTTCCGCGTATGCAGTCACAGAGCTGCTGCTCATTGATTTTCTGCGTTCCGCCATCAGCATCTGCCCAGATGTAGACAGGATTCGTTGAATTGACTTTTTCATTCAATCTCGCACTGTATTTGACAAGTTCGGCACAGACGTCACTATTGAGTCCGTATTTCTCCTGGACCGCCCTGCCGATCGTTCCGACACCCTGGGGCTCAACGATGCAGGTAGTCAGCCTGCCCTTGCTGAGAAGGCCCAGTGTCGTGGAGCTTCTTTCCATCTTCAGAACGATCACGTTCTGATCAACTGCCTGTTCGAACAGAGCAGCTTCTTTTGCTACTGCAAATACATCAGGGAAAATATCGATAACCTGCAGTCCCGCCTGTTCAACACATGTGACTATATCAAATGACAGCTGTCTGTCTGCACACAGCAGGTCAATATCAACTGTCAGCGCATTCGCCTTTTCACCGGTCGGAATACGCCTTGAAGTGATTCCGTTCACAGTGTATTTGACACAGACGGTCTGAATCAGTGCGAGGTCTTTTCCGATATTAATTGACTGTGCTTTTCTGACTGCTTCGCGGATGTCTTCAACTGTTACCGCCCCATCGATACCTGTTACGGGAACCGTTGACTTCACGGAATATCTCTTCATTCCGAATGAAGGCATTGCAACGATCACTTTCTCAATGTCGGCACCGATCATCTTTGCTGCATCGTGCGCAGCAGTTCTGATTCCTTTGACGACAGCTTCCGGATCTGTAATGACTCCGCCCGTAAACCCTTCGATCGGGGTGCGCTCAACTTTAATAATATTAAAGCGCGTATTGAAGAATTCGCCCACAATCAGACGTACTTCATGATCAACAGCTTCTAATGCTGCAAATATCTGCTTATCGCTCACCGTCTGAACTCCTTCCGATTAAACAAAATTATTCTATCACATTCACAAAATCTTCTAAAGAGATTTCCAGCAGATACCTTTCTTTTTCAGCGGTTATGAATGCTGCGGATACATACGGTTACATCATGCGATCCATGCTGTCTCACAGCGTGCTATGTATTTTTCCTGATCATTGTTATAACCTGTTCTATGAGATCGTTTATATGCACTTTACCGGGCGGACCGCCTTTTTGCAGCAGATGCAGATTCAGCGCATGATCAAACACTTTTTGTTGCATTTACGTTTTTTCCGTGCTAATCTAAGTAGGCATTGTTATGTAAGGAGGTTATGGTATGTCCAAAGTTTGTGCCGTATCCGGTAAAAAAGCGATGTCGGGAAACAACCGTTCCCACTCCCTGCGCGCTACACGCCGCAAGTGGAACGTTAACCTGCAGAAAGTTCATGTGATCGTTGACGGCAAGCCTACAACACTTCGTGTTTCAGCCCGCGCGATGAAGACACTCAAAGCAGGCGCTAAAGCTAAGCCGGCTGCAGAAAAGGAAGCTGCTCCTTCTGCAGAATAAAAAGGAACTTCAAGGAAGTTCTTTTTATTTTTCTGATTGTCTGTCGTCCGACTGTATCATCAGGACCTTTCCTGAAGATATGCGGACGATTCCTTTATTTCCGGTGATCTCATTGGATAATGCATACAGGTCACCGGGATACAGCATCCGCTCATTGAGCGGATATTTCATTTGTTCCAGCGTGATGACGGAAGGCATTACGGCAAAGAACGAAATATAGCGATAACCCGCAGGATCGATCTCATAATTTCCTTCGTTCAGGACAGTGATCAGGTTCTGCTCGTTCTTCAGCCAGATCCTGCCGGCAAATTCTTCTGCCAGCTTCAGGTTGACGAGCTCATGGTCCAGTCTGCCTCCCAATCCGCCAAGCAGCGTGATCCTGTCATATCCCCTGCTGATGAGCAGACGTATCGCAGATTCAGAATCAGAATCATCTTTGACAGGATTCAGCCTGATCATTTCATCACTGTATTCCGCGATCAGTGAGAGATCCTTTTCATCAACGGAATCAAAGTCACCGACAGACAGCTTCATGCGTCTGCCGTTTTCTGCAAGGACCAGTGCGCCTCTGTCCACCCCGATCAGATCACATGGATCATCCGGTATCCGGTCAGTCAGCGTCAGGCAGGCAATGCATTCAGCCAAGTGAGCTCACCGCCTCTTTGATATTGTTTTTGAACACATAGGAACCGGCTACAAGCACATCAGCTCCTGCATCCTTGACAAGTTTTCCTGTCTCAGCGTTGATCCCGCCGTCTACTTCGATATGTGCGTTCAGTCCTGCTTCATCCAGCTTTTTCCTGAGTGCAGCGACCTTATCGACTGCTGACATCATGAAGCTCTGTCCTCCGAAGCCGGGCTCAACAGACATGATCAGGAACAGGTCAAAGTCTTCGAGATACGGATACAGCACACCGACGTCCGTGCCGGGCTTTACGGAGATTCCCGCCATGGCCCCTGACTCACGGATATGCTTTGCCAGCATTCTGATCTCTTCCGGGCTTCTCAGCGCTTCATAATGGAACGTAATGACGTCTGCGCCTGCTTTCAGGAATACATCTGAAAAGAATACCGGATCAGTGACCATCAGATGAACGTCAAGTACGAGACTGCTCATTTTGCGGAATGCTTTGAGCAGATCCGGACCGAATGTCAGATTCGGTACAAAGTGTCCGTCCATGACATCGAAATGGATCCATTCAGCACCGGATTCATTCAGTTCTTTCATCTGTTCAGCCATGCGGCTGTAATCAAGTGACAATACTGAAGGTGATATGATCATATGTATTTTTCCTTTCTTTCCTGAATCATTTTCAGGACCATCAGGTAGTTATCGTATCTCGTCTGCGGAATGACGCCCTCTTCTACGGCATGCTTGACAGCACATCCCGGTTCATTCTGGTGGACGCAGTCATTGAACCTGCATCTGCCCAGATACGGTTCGAATTCACGGACGGATTCCGCCAGATCGGTAACGCTCATTTTTGAGAAGTCCAGCGAACTGAATCCCGGCGTATCACATACGAGTCCTCCGGCAACCGGATGCAGCTCATTATGCCTGGTCGTATGCTTGCCCCTGCCAAGAGCTTTGGAGATCTCCTGTGTTTCCAGATGGAATGTCGGTTCCAGCGTATTGAGCAGCGTTGATTTCCCGGCGCCGGACTGGCCTGTCAGGACCGTCACCTTTCCCTTCAGGATATCCGCAAGAGAAGGATCAAGTGTTTCTTTTGAAGTCCTGATCACCTGCATCGGGCCGTTTTCATATTCTCTGATTCTGGCTTCCGTTTCTTCGCTGATGCCAAGATCCGTCTTGGTCACGCATAATAACGGTGTAATTCCTGCGTTGACGATCAGGAAACACAGTCTGTCTACCAGCACAGCAGAAAAATCCGGATCCTTGACGCTCATGACGATCAGTGCCTGATCGACATTGGCAACGAACGGACGGATCAGATGATTCTTCCTGGGCAGTATTTTCTGGATCACATACTGTCCGTTGATCAGATCTGCTTCCACCATGTCTCCGGTGCAGGGCGTCATCTGCAGACGTACCTTGCCCATGACGATCGCGTCATTCCGGGAGCCGTCCTCCTGCAGAAGCTGATAATGTTTTGATACGATCTTAACGATTCTTGCAATCATTCCGCGCTCCGATCAATAGTAGTACAAAATGACATAATTGCTTTCTTCCTGCGTATAATCCGTTCCTGTTTCAGGATCGCTTCTGATCACGGTTCCGTAGCTCAGTGCTTCCTGCTCGGCTTCGCTGAGGCTGGAAGGATCCAGGTTGCTTGTCAGGACTTTTGCGCCGAGTGATTCCAGGTATCTCACAGCTTCTGTGATCTCCATGCCGTAAATATCTGCAGGGATCGTGATCTCAGGATATGAGGAATAGATCAGCCGGATCTCATATGTATTCTCAGGATTGAATTTTGTGTCCGGTTCCAGAAGCTCCTGACGGATGACGACGCCCGGATCGACTGTTTCGCTGTCTTCATGGTCCGTCAGCACATTCATGCGGCTGTACTGGGACAGATCATCCATCGCTTCTGTCAGTGACCAGCCTGCATAGTCTTTCACCGTAATGCCGATCCCGCTGGAAACAGTTACCGTGATCCTGGAGCCCTTCTCGACCTCTTCACCCGTATCGGGACTGGCTTTGACGATCTTTCCTTTATCGGTGAAGTCAGTCAGCTCATAGGTGACGTTTGCGGTATCCAGTACAAGCTCTGCTTCCTTGCAGGCTTCTTCCGCTTCCATCAATGTCATGTTGACAAGGTTGGGAACTTCTACTGTTGTCGGCTCCGGCGTCAGGATGCCGCTGACATTCAGTGCGTAATAGATGCCTGAGACTGTCAGCAGTGCCAGAAGGAAGATCAGCAGTCCCATCATAAATTTATTCGTTCGCGGTTTGCGCTGAATTGCGGGGTCTGATACCCGCTTGTATTCCCTGACGGGTTCCTTTTTCTTTTCCGTATGCTTTTTGACGGGCTTGCTGTTCTTTTCACTGTGTGCTTTCGCTGTGTCGGTCAGTTTTTTGGTCTGCTCCGTTGCTGTAAGCACAAGCTTTGGTTCATTCAGACGCTCAGGTCTCAGACATGTCTTGAGATCATCCAGCATCTCGTTGCATGATGCATATCTCTGTGTACGGTCTTTGGCTGTTGCGCGTATGACGATGTTTTCCACAGACTGCGGCAGCGTCGGATTGAATACCCTGACACTGGGCATCTCGTTTCTCATATGCATCAAAGCTACCTGTACAGCAGAATCTGCTTTGAACGGGACATCTCCGGTCAGCATTTCAAACAGAACGATGCCAAGTGCGTAAATATCGGACTGGACTGACGCTGATTCGCCTCTTGCAAGTTCCGGGGCGAGATAATGCACCGAACCCATGACATTGTTTGCCTGCGTCAGCTGCATGCTGCCTTTGGCAAGGGCAATGCCGAAGTCCAGCACCTTGATCGTGCCGTCCGCTTTTACGATCACGTTCTGCGGTTTGATGTCACGGTGAATGATGCCGCGTTTATGCGCTTCGGAGATCGCCGAAACAAGCTGCTTCATAATATCGACAGCTTCTTCTTTCAAGAGAGCGCCTCTTGCCTG
>DMBB01000313.1 GCA_003446295.1 Erysipelotrichaceae bacterium | reverse complement strand
TGAAGGAAAAATCTGCCGTTCTTCTGGACGAGCTGCTGATCACGGACATCGATCACAAAGTCATTATGATTCATCAGGATATGATCTGCTTCTTCCAGGAATTTTCTGCTGAGTCCCGGCCCCTGTTTCTGCGGTTCCGCGATCATCCTCAGCAATGCCAGGCGGTCGTCTGTCTGATATCTGCGATATGCGGACAGCTCTGTCTCACCATCACGGATCTCTGTCCTGACACGGCATCTGCGTTCCGTCATGACGGCATTTTCCATCCTGATCTCCCGCAGGATCATCGTCCTTTCCATCTGGCTGAGATGATCGATCACTTCATGCCGCACCTTGTTGCGGGCATAGTCATCCTGAAGGTTCGTCGCATCCAGGTACCATCTGATCCCGTTTTCACTGCAGTAGTCTTCCAGTTCTTTCTTGGTCATATGAAGAAGCGGACGTTCCAGAAGTATCCCGTGATACATAATGGAGTCCTTCAGTCCCCAGTATTCCGGAATGATGTTTTTCTCCTTCTGCATGATATATGTTTCGATCAGATCATCCTGATGATGACCTGTCAGGATACCTGCATAGCCGAACTGTCTGACAAGCTGTTCAAAGAAGTCATAGCGCCATGTTCTGGCTGCAGCTTCAAAATTGCCTGTATATACGAACGCCTCATTTCTGACATGGCATACGATGCCGTGTTCCAGGCACCACTGCCGGACCCAGGCTTCTTCCTCATCCGCTTCCGGGCGGTGATGATAATTCACATGCGCCACAGCAAAAGCAGTCCCCGATCTCAGGCACATATCTGCCAGTGCCATTGAATCGGGACCGCCTGATACTGCCGCAAGCCATACCCCGTTTCTCTTTTCCATGGAATTATGATACCATGCACTCCCATTGAATCTTTGACAATGTTTTGTTAATGTACCAGTATGAGCAAACGTTCCGAAAACAGACCTGACGATGATCAGAAGACCGATCCGATCCCCGGATATCTTCTGACTGCGATCTATACCGCATTTACTGTGTGGATCTTTTCCTATTACATCGGTGACCGGAAAATGCTGATCATGCTGTCGCCGGTCATCTATCTGATGTGGTATGTACTGCTGTTCTTCACCGAATATAACGAGTGATGCCGAATGTAACGGTCGGCCTGATAAATGCCACTTCCAGCATTCTGTGCTGTACCTTCCAGAACAGTTCGCTGTCTGTATCCAGATGTGCGATGATCTTTATAATTCTGGCGGTGTTTACAAAGCGGATATCATTCAGAAACATCACGGACGGCTTTGTCATATTGCCGATCCTTCCAAGTCTCATCAAGTGCTTCTTCCCGTTCGGATTGTCATACGGATCATAAGCTGTATCATACTGCACGGCATTGCTGGTCATCGGGATCACCAATGCCTTTTTTCCGTACATGTTCATGATCATTGCAAAATGCTGGTAGCCGATCTCATGAAGATATGCCTGTCCGAAATCCATGTAGCATATATCCCCGATCAGCGGATGCATGCCCAGGTTTTCCCCGCTTGTATACATATGCCGCTGCGTCCAGTTGGCTTCTGAGATCAGGCTCTCCTCAAAATGAGCATCATTCATCTGCTCATAGACTGTTTTCCGGTTCTCCAGATAGTTTTTCCAAAGATCACCATCCTCGATCGGACTCTGCTGAATAAACTGCCGTTTGCTGTTGTTTTCCATATCTATGCCTTCTTTCTTCAAAGGCATCGTACTGCAGCATTTGTCAGAAAAGTTCATTTTAGGACTGACTTTCATTCCGTTAAAAAGCACTGAACTGCTTTCAATCTTCGCGATAAGCATTCAGTGCTTCTTCATAGTAGGTATACAGCTGTTTTTTCAAGAAGACAGGCTCAATGATCACTGCATCCTTACCAAAGCGGGAAAAGTAATTCCGGATCTGCATGACAGAGCCGCTGAACCAGTACAGGTCACCCTCTGTCCGTACAGGGAACGGTCTGTCGAAGTAAATGACACGGAACATGTTTTTCCCCTGCTCTGTCAGTCTGACGCAGATGTGATCATCATAGACACCGGAATACTGCGGTGACTGCAGTGCCTGACGGAAGTATTCATCATTTTCCGGACGGTAAGCACAGACCTCTCTGTTAACAACAGAAGCGCTGATCAGGCGGGAGATACGGAATGTATAGCATTTGCCTTCAGGATCCTCTGCCAGAAGATAGTTGAACAGTTCTTCGGGAGAAGCCGCAAGATATCTCGGATAAACCGTAATAGCAGAACGCTGTGTCCTGACACGCAGTGCGCGCTGTTTCCGGATCGCAGTACTGATCGTACTGCAGAGGTCCTTATAGTAGATGCGTTCTCTTTTGTACTGCGGCATCTCAAAATATGACTCCAGCATATTCCTGAAATATTCCGAAAACGACAGTCCGTACTCTGCAGAAATCCGGTCGATCTCCTCCAGCTTATCTTCATTAAACGAATACTTCGTCGGCTTGACAGCGATATGCCTGTTTGTTTTCTGTTTCCGCTCAGTTTCTTTCGGCATGTTCATCAGCCGGACGATCTCCTGTGCCTTGCGGCGTCCTTCCTTTTCATCTGTGCCGATCACCTGTTCGACCCGGCCGATCAGATCACTGTAGCTGTCCGAATACGCATCAAAGTAATTGGAAATGACAGTATTCAGAAATTCATTGATATTCGGTTCCCCGTTGTTTTTCAGTTTCCCGTATACACGGATATCATCCGTAATCCTGTTATAAAGCCGTTCTGTGACATTGATCGTTATTTTTTCTGTGTATTCCATATCACCATTATATATGAATACCCTGATTTATGATTCAATTATCAGCTGATTATTGATGATTTATGCATATTTCCCATATATTTAGGGGTATAAAAATTATTTAAAGCAAGCATATTATTTGCCCTATACATCAGTTATGATATCGCTGTCGGGGAAATCACCTGCTGATCATCAGATGAGGGTCAGTATTCCTTGATATAATAAATACCGGATATTGATCAGATTCTGCATACATTTCAGACAATGCTGAGAAACCCCGGAACGGAGGATACAAATATGATGACTGAAGAAAAAACAATCGATGAACTGGAAGAAGAAGCAGTTGACGGAAATGAAGAAGCCGCACGTCAGCTTTATGAAATGTTCCGGGACTCTGACCCTGAAAGAGCCGCATACTGGCACAGCATGATCAAAGAGACTCCCCATATGGAGGATGAACAGGACACGGAAGAAGAAGCAGCCATCTCTGCCGGTTCTTCTGAAAGCACTGTGTTTGCCCGCTGGCATCAGGACTATGTATCCGGTACAGCGGCCAGACTTCCCGTCAGGGAACTGATGTCCCGCATGAATGACGGTGATCCGTTCTCAGCTCTGATACTCGGAGACATGTTTGAAGAAGAAAGGCTCCGTTTCTATTCAGCTGCCGAAAAGAATCTTGAGGCCCATGCATCGGATGCTTCGATCGGCAAAATTCTCTACCGTCTGAATATCAGTCTCGGTGATCTGTACAGGAATATGAAAACCGGAAACCTGGCAGAAAACCGTGCACTGGCGTTCCGTTATTATTCCAACGCGGCGGAACTTCGCGCGTCAGAGGAAGATGAGCACAGATTTGACTATCTGATCGACTGCTATGAAAAAGGGATCGGATGTACGGCAGATCCCGTCAAAGCAAGAGAACTGAGAAAAAAGCGTGCTTATGCATCAGGTCCTGAAGCGATGCTGGCTATGGCTGATGAGTATGCCGGGATCGGATCCAGGATCGAAGAAGCCGAAATGCTGCAGCAGTGTGATGCATCAGCCAGTGAAAACGATCTGCTGTGCAAAGCAGCAGCACGCTTCAGACTTTCTGAATACGGTATGCCCAGTGCAGACGGAGCTGTTCCGTCTGCAGTTCAGGAAATCCTGAGCATTGCCTCATACAGACCGGATCAGGATACACTTCAGAAATATATGAACAGCAGTATGCTTGCGGAATTCCTTTCCAAAGCAGACAGCCTGCTGGACAATGCATCTCTTGACCGTGAGCACATCAATGATATTGCGCTGATGCATATCCGCTGTGTTCACCCCGTCAATATGGATGCTTATAACGAATACCTGCGCTGCTGCAGGATCGCTGCAGAAGCAGGCTTTGCTGAAGCAGAAGAAAAGCAGCGTGCCGTTATAAAGGATATTGAAGCAGGCTATCCCGGACAGAACGATGCTGAAAATATCAGAAAAGCAGATATCCTGACCGAATATTACAGAGGAATACAGGATGATACATCTGCCTTCAGATGGATGCTGGAAAGTGTTTCAGCAGGAAAAAAGATCTCTTCAGAAGAACTTCGTCAGATCCAGGAGCAGGCTCAGACCTTCTCACAGTCAGAGTTCCCCTTCCCGGCCCATATCTGCAATATGCTCGTCAAGCTGTACGAATGGACTGATGATAAAGAGCAGGCTTTCATCTGGAGTGCCCGCGGCGCGGTGCAGGAAGATCCTGAAGCACAGTATCAGTACGCGCTTCTGCTGAAGGAGACCGGGAAAGGTGATCCTCAGGAGATCTTCAGACTGATGCTGTCGAGCGCAAAGAACGGCTATACACCTGCTTATGAAAAAACAGCTGAGTTCTATGAAGAAGGTTATGGAACAGAACAGGATCTGAACGCAGCTGAGAACTGGTATACACAGGCTATCTCGAGCGGTGCGGCTGTCTGGAAGCGGCTGGCAGAGCTCATGATCAGACTGGACATGAAAGTCGAGGCAGTTAATGTACTGGATCGCATGCCTGAGAAAGACGATGAAACCTATACACTCATGGCAGATCTGTGTGAAGAACTCGGAAATCCCGGAAGAGCTGAAAGCCTTATTTCGGTGCCTGCCAACCGTGGTTATGTTCCTGCAATGCTGAAATTTGCCCAAATTGGAAGAGCGCACGGGAAACCCGGCATGTGTGCAAACTGGTACAGGAGAGCAGCAGAAGAACAGAACGATCCGGAAGGCATGCTGCATTATGC
>DMBB01000385.1:1680-7424 GCA_003446295.1 Erysipelotrichaceae bacterium | reverse complement strand
TATGCCGGTCAGCTGTATGTGGATACAGCAAGGGATATCCTTGCGAGAATGGACAATCTCAAGCGGCAGCTGACAGAAGTCGGGGTCGGTGAAAAAGGACAGATCACGATCGGTATTCCCACAGAACGTGCGGGATATATGATCCCGAAGTTTATCGGCAGATTTCATGAGCTCTATCCTGAAATGGATCTGAAGCTTCAGGAGACCCGCTCAAAAGAGATCATCAGCGGGATCGATAAGGGAAGAATACTCCTGGGGATCCTGCCGGGCAGAGAAGAAGACTACCCGGCAAATATGACATGTGAGCTGATCTACAAAGAAAAGATCTTTATGACTGCACCGGAAGGTATGATCCGGCCTGAGATGATCATCAGGGTCCATGAAGACGGCATCCCTCAGGTCGACCTGAAAAAGATGAAGCATCTGCCTTATCTGATCATGCAGCAGGGACACTACAGCCGCAAAAAGACAGACCGGATATTCAAAAAAGCAGGATTTGTTCCGAAAAATGTAACGGAAGTATCCAGCAACATGACAGCGCTGAGCTTATCGTTGAACGCCGGTTTAGGCGTGGCGATCGTTCCGGACAGGGCAGTCGAATCATTTGCGGACAAAGACAGGCTTAAAATCTATCGATACAGTGACGAGCAGGATACATGGGATATCAACGCTGTGTACAAGAAGGATACATATCTTGGAAAAGCAGAGCGTGCACTGATCGATATCATCAAAGATACTTTCAACTAGCATAGATAAAAATATATAAAAGAGGTTCTATTATATATATTTTACTTAATGAAGAATGGATACTATGCTAAAGACAGATGAATAAAAGAGGATAAGATCATGAACAGAGAAGAAGAAATCAGACTTGCACAGGAAAAATTCGGTGAACTGCTCAGAGGAGAATATGACCGCATTGAAGCCATGAAGGCTGACAATGAAATGAAGGATTTCTCCAAACTTGAACATATCAAGATCGGTATTCTGCCGGGTGACGGCATTGGTCCGATCATCATGGAACAGGCACTTCGTGTTGTCGATAATCTGCTGAAGCCGGAGATCGAAAGCGGAAGAGTTGAGATCCATACGATCGAAGGAATGACGATCGAGCACAGAGCTGAAACACTGCAGTCACTTCCTGATGAAGTGTTTGAGGAATGCAAAAAGTGCGACGTGCTGGTCAAAGGACCGTTTGTCACACCGAGAGCAGGAGATCCTTACCCGAATCTCGTCAGCGCAAACAGTCTGCTGAGAAGAGGCCTGAATCTGTATGCGGCAGTCAGACCGATCAAGATCCGTGAAAAGGGCATTGACTGGACATTCTTCCGTGAAAATATCGAAGGTGAATATATCTGGGGCAACAAGGGCATTCAGGTCAATGATGACCTCGCTGTTGACTTCAAGGTCATGACAAGACCGGGTGCTGAACGCATTGCCAGAGCTGCATTCGAATTTGCAAGAAAGAACGGAAAGCATAATGTTACCGTTGTTACAAAAGCAAATATCGTCAAGCTTGTCGACGGCAACCTGATCAAGGCTGTTCATGAGATCGGTGAAAAGGAATATCCCGAGATCGAAGTTCAGGAACGTCTGGTCGACGCAATGGCCGCAAAGATGCTTGACCCTGAATTCAATAAAGGAATTGAAGTGATCGTTCTTCCGAACCTGTACGGTGATATCGTGACTGACGTCGCTGCAGAACACCAGGGCGGTCTGGGTACAGCCTGCTCCTCCAATATCGGAAATCAGTATGCACTGTTTGAGGCGATCCACGGTACAGCTCCGTACCTGATGAGCCATGGCAGAGGAAATTATGCGGATCCGTGCTCACTGATCCGTGCGATGGGTGAGATGATGGCGCATATCGGCTATGGCGACCGGAAAGAGATCCTGAGCGAAGCGCTGGATATCTGCACAGTTACCGAGAGAAAGAAAGTCGTCACAACATTTGTGGAAGACGCAAGCGCAGCAGAATTCACGGATTATCTGCTGGAAACGATCGATAAGATCAAAGCTCAGAAAGAATGAGTAATGAATATGCGCAAATTCAGAACTGTATTCATGCGCGGCGGTACATCCAAGGGATGTCTGTTCCACAAGGCAGATCTTCCGGCTGACCGCAGTGAATGGGATCATATCTTTCTTCAGGTCATGGGAAATCCTGACCCGAAACAGATCGACGGCATGGGAGGAACTGTTTCCTCCAACAACAAGATCGTTATCATCTGGAAATCCGAAGAAGAAAATGTCGACATTGAATATCTGGTAGGGCAGGTCATTGTCGGAAAACAGCAGGTCGATTACAAGTCCAACTGCGGAAATATGACGGCAGCTGTTCCTGCGTTTGCGGTAGAAGAGGGACTGGTGGAGATCACCGAGCCTTCCACACTGGTCAGAATGCTGAACAGGAACACTGACAAATACATCAATGTCAGCGTACCGATCGACCCTGAAACACATACCTTCGCTTTGACTGGCGACTGCCATATTGCGGGTGTAGACGGAACTGATGCAGAACTGAATGTTGATTTCCTGGATCCTGCAGGATCCAAGACAGGAAAGCTGCTTCCTACCGGTCAGGTCAGGGAGACACTTGACATTCCGGGCTTCGGAAAGCTTGAGGCAACGATCCTGGATGTATCCAATCCGATCGTTCTCGTCAGGGCTGAAGATATCGGTATGAAGGGAACAGAGCTTCCGGAAGAGATCAACGCAAACAAAGAAGTATCTGATCTTCTGGAAAAGATCAGAGGAACTGCCTGCGTCAAAATGGGATTTGCTAAGGATCTGCAGGATGCGACAGACAATCAGCCGGCAGTACCGAAGGTCGGATTTGTCACAAAGCCGAGCGCATATGACGACATTGAAAAAGGTCATGTGACGGAATCAGATATGGATGTCTGCGCGCGTGTCATCTCTGTATTCAAGTGCCATAAAGCATGCCCGCTAACAGCCGCAAGTTCGATCGCCGTAGCAGCCATGCTGGACGGTTCGATCGTCAATGAGATCGTCAGACCTGCAGAAGGACAGAAGACCGTAAGGATCGGTCATCCTTCCGGCGTCATGACGATGGTGCCGACTGTTGTAAAGCATGGCTCCGATATGAAAGAAGCAGAAGTACCGGGTGTTGCCGTACAGCGCACTGCCCGCCGTATTATGGACGGATACGTATACGTACGTGACTGATCATCATTCAGTATCATGAAGGTCTTCTGCTGATGCAGAAGGCCTTTTTCAAAGAAAAACGGAGAAATATATGATCAAAGTCATACAGGAAAGCGTCATCGCAGAAAACAATACAGTCAGGATCAGCAATGATTCTGCTTACAGAAACGGGACCATGGCCTGGAGTATTCTGCAGGCACACAATACATCAGAGGATCCGATGGTACTGAAACTGAAATTCGATGCTATGGTCTCTCCTGATAATAATTATGTCAACATTCTGCAGACAGCTAAGGCTTCGGGTCTGCAGGAATTCCCCATGCCGTATGTACTGTCCAATTGCCATAATACGCTGTGTGCAGTCGGCGGAACGATCGCGGAGGACGACCATGTGTTCGGACTTTCCAACGCAAAGAAGTACGGAGGGATCTTCGTGCCGCGCTTCCGAGCTGTGCTGCATCAGTATATGAGAGAAATGATGGCAGTCCCGGGAATGATGATCCTCGGATCGGATTCTCATACGCGCTACGGTGCTTTGGGAACGATGGGTATCGGAGAAGGCGGCGGGGAGCTTGTAAAGCAGCTGCTCGGACAGACATATGATCTGCCTTATCCGCATGTGACCGGTGTCAGACTGACCGGAGCGCCCAGACCCGGCGTGGGACCGATGGATGCGGCCTTGCTGCTGATCAGTCATATTTTCGGAACGCCAGCCGGCAAAAATGCGGTGCTGGAATTCTTCGGTGAGGGAATCGCTTCCCTCAGCATGGAATACCGCATGTGCATCGATGCAATGACAACGGAAAGCGGCGCATTGTCTTCCATCTGGCAGACTGATGAAAAGACTGCCCGATACCTGAAAGAACATGGCAGAGGCGATTCATACCGTGAACTGAAGCCGGGAGATCATGCATATTATGATTCATATGTTGAGATCGATCTGTCTTCTGTGGAATGCATGATCGCACTTCCGTTCCATCCTTCCAATGCTGTAACGATCCATGAATTCAGCAGGGACCCGGAAAAATATATTGCCGCAATTGAAGCGGAAGGAAACAGGGCAAAGAATGATCCTGCCAGACCGTTTACATTACGGCATTGTCTGAAGGACGGAGGCTTTTATCCTGATCAGGCACTGATCAGCGGCTGTGAAGGAGGGCTTTCGGAGAACCTTGCGGCTGCCGCAGATATTCTGGACGGAGTTTCCATCCCGGCAGACGGTCTGAATCTGTACGCCAATCCGGCATCGCTTCCGATCATGCAGGACCTGATGAAACAGGGCGTCGCTTCCAGGCTGGCAGTGTCCGGCGTTGTGCTGAGAGAGGCGATCTGCGGACCGTGCTTCGGCGTGACTGATACACCGGCTGACAATTCGGTCAGTATCCGTCATGTCACCAGAAACTATATGACAAGAGAAGGATCACGGCCTAAGGACGGGCAGTTTAGTGCGGTCTGTCTGATGGACGCAAGGTCGATCGCAGCGACCGTACGCAATCATGGACGGCTGACGGCTGCTTCTGATCTGGATGTGACTTATACAGAATACCATCCGGTATTTGATGCTTCGATCTATGCAGGTCAGGTATCCGATTTCCGGGACAGGAAAGAACCGGAAGCAGAACTGATCTACGGACCGAATATTGCAGACTGGCCGGAAATGGCAGAACTCAGGAAACATCTGCTGCTGAAGGTCACCGGCAGCTATGAAGGTTCTGTAACGACTGATGAGCTGATCCCGAGCGGAGAGGCTTCCTCTTACCGTTCCAATCCGGAAAAACTGTCTGCGTTCACACTTGTCAATAAGGATCCCGGATATGTACAGCGCTGCAGAAGTCTCAGAAGTGATGTGCATGAACTGATGGAAACAGGAACGTGCACAGATGAAATACAGGAAGCTGTCCGGAAGTTCGGCTGCAGCCTTTCTGATCTGACTGTCGGAAGCCTTGTGGTCTCCGATATGATCGGGGACGGCTCTTCCAGGGAACAGGCTGCGTCAAGTCAGAAGGTGCTTGGCGGCTTTGCAAACCTGGCAAATGAATATGCGACGAAGCGCTACCGCTCCAATCTGATCAACTGGGGCATCCTGCCGCTGGAAACAGCAGAGGATGTACATCTGCCTGTCAATACATGGGCATATATCGATACCGAAGAACTGATCCGCACAGGAAAAGGATCTCTGATCACAGAAGAGAGAACGATCCCGGTCTCCATAGGAAGCTGCAGTGAAGAAGAAAAGAAGATCCTGAGGTCCGGTTGTCTGATCAACTATTACAGAAAAGGAAAGGTGTAATTTATGGCAGTGAAATTTGAATTCGGACATGTCGGAATCAATGCACAGACGGAAGAAGAAGGAAAGCGCATGAAGGATTTCTTTACGGATGTCATGGGATATGACGATTACCGTGAGATCCCGGCTTCGTACTTCACAAATGACAATCGAATGGAACTGATGAAGAAGATGGGAAAAGGAACGATGGGACATCTCGGATTCTTCGTCAATGATATTCCGGAGGCGATCGCTTATCTGGAATCAAAGGGGTATGAGCTTGATTACAGTACAGCCCGCTATGCGGAAG
>DMBB01000385.1:0-1513 GCA_003446295.1 Erysipelotrichaceae bacterium | reverse complement strand
TTCCGGTGATATAAACAGGAATGTGATAGAGAAAACAGATATGACAAAAGAAATGATCGTATCATCCGCATTGAAATTCAGATGGATCAATGCGCAGTGCCTGGAACTTAAGCTGAACAACGGAAAAACGCTCCTGACAGATCCCTGGTTTACGAACCTGGAAGGAATGGGCATGCTGGAAGGATGCGCACCGGTAAATTTTACTGCTGATGATATCGAAGGTGCAGATTATGTATTCCTGAATCATACGCATGGCGATCATATATGGGATCTTCAGTCTGTGATCGACAGGTTTCATCCCTGGATCCTGACACATTCGGGAAATGTGCTGGAGCTGATGAAGGCATATGATATTCCGGTAACGGATATGTATCCTCTGGATTATGAGGGAACGTACTACTTTGACGGTTTCATTCTGGAGACTCACCATGCGACACATCACCGCAGACATGAAACAATGCAGTCCGGGATGTTCCATGCCGGAGATAAAGATACTGTTATGACGATGGGCGGGACATTCAACATGAACTTCGTTCTGACGACCGATCAGGGCATGAGGATCGCGTTTATCGGCGGAAATGACGACGGTATGACGAAACGTCTGCAGGGAGTGCATAAGCCGAATCTGATCATCCGAAACAAAATGTCCTCTTCAAAGCAGAAAGAGGGTGCTGCGCAGATGTTCGCAGACTGGTTCGCGGAAACAGATACACAGATCCTCGTGCCGATGCATTATGAGCAGTGGCTGAAAAACGATCCGGAATTTGCCCGGCAGGTATATGAAGATATGAACCGTATCATGGAAGAAAAAGGAATGACCGGCAGAGTCGTTCCGCTTGAGCGGTGCCGATGGTATTCACTGAACCTTTCGATCACAGAATGCTGAAACGCAGTGTCATATAGATCAGTTCTATAAGAAACATACATTATTATGTATTTTACTGTATGTGTAAGCGCTTTTTATAATTTTATTGAAAAAGGGAGAATCACACCATGGGAATGAACCTGACAAGAAAAATCATTAAGTCTCATCTCGCAAAACCCTCTGATATGAAACCGGGAGACGATGTATTCGTACGTGTTGATCAGACACTGACACACGATATCAACGCCGTCATGACCTATCTTGCTTTTGAAGCGATCGGTCTGCCCAGAGCCAGGACGGAGATCAGTGTTTCCAACCTGGACCACAATCTGCTTTATATCGATTTCAAGACGCCGGATGATCACATCTATCTGAGAACAGCAGCCGAGAAATACGGCGTATACGTATCCAGACCCGGCAATGGTATCTGCCATACGATCCATACATCCAGATTTGCCGTACCCGGCAAACTGCTGATGGGCGGAGACAGCCATACGCCCTCAGGCGGTGCAGTAGGCATGCTGTCGATCGGTGTCGGCGGAATGGATGTCGCAACAGCGATGACAGGCGTTCCGATGCGTCTGACCATGCCGAAGGTCGTTAAGGTCACCCTGAAGGGAAAGCTGAGACCGGGCGTCAATGCCAAGG
>DMBB01000202.1 GCA_003446295.1 Erysipelotrichaceae bacterium | reverse complement strand
CATCAGTATCGTTTCAGCCATGCAGGACTGCATTCCGCTTGATCTGGAGTATCATCAGCACAGATCTGTTACACCATCTCAAATATGATGCAGATGACTCTCAAGGGATATGCAGCGGAGCTTCAGTTTCTGCTCCAGCTGATCTTTAAAATTCTCCGGACTGTAGTGTGCAAGATTTAAATATCCTCACAAGTATGCTAAAATTGCAACTATGAAGCATTCATTGATCAAAAAAACAGCGGTGCTTTGTTTATCGCTTCTGATGCTTGCCGGATGCGGCGAAGACGGGATCGATGTAGCTGCCGAAGTGTACAGAAAACTTGCTGAGGCGACCGAGATCCCGGCACATCAGCCGACATACAACAGTACCTGTTATATGTATTACAAGCAGCCCTATGTCGGCAGGATCACTTCAGATCTGACAAGCAACGTTTTCTCGCTGAACGGCACGCAGTTTGTCATGAACCTGAATGTTCCCGGGATCATCAACAGGGCATATTATCCTGATGAGATATTGGGAGGACTGAATGTCAAAGGTGCCTCCATCATCCTGGAAACAGCAGGGAAATATGATAACTACGACGGGGAACAGCAGACGTATGTCTGCAGGATCTACAGGTCGTCATCGGCCTATGTAACGATCATGACGACAGACAACGCAGAGTTCTTTGCCGTCAGCAAGCGCTATGAGGTATCATCGCTTGCCTATGAAATGCTCGTGATCGCCAAATCGCTTGATGTGGATCGGGATGAAGTTTTGGACCGCTATTCAAGCCATAGTGTGATATCCTATCAGAAGAAGAAACTCGAACTGTTCCAGAATATTACACCTGTGAACGGTGTTATCGATGAGCTGTTTGTCGACAACAGCACAAACAGCATGAAGATGGGGGATAACGGCGGTTATCCGGAACCTTCGCCATCTGCAACGCCGGGTGAACCGCTGTGGCCTGTATACACCGAAACAGCAGGCCCGGAAACAGCGGGACCTGAGGAAACAGGTGCTCCGGAATAGGATGACTATTAACAAGAATGATGAATTGTCTTAGAATAAACATGACAGAAAGGAATTAACAGCATGCTGAAAAAACTGCAGAGCCTCTTATTTGAAGAAGAGGAAATTGAAGAAGAGGAAACCGTTGAAGAACCGGAACCGCAGCCGGAGCCTGTACGCAAACGCAGGAAGGAAACAAGACCTGAGCCCGCAGAGACAGAGCAGGTCCAGGCAGAAACCAAGACCACAATGCAGAGAATCGACGTGACACAGCCGCTGCAGACGATCGGCAGTGCTGTACCAGCCGCTAACGAATCTGTATTCAAACCTGCAGAGCCGGAAAAACCGAAGGGACTCGGCCTGACAGTTGACGAACTGGAAGGTACAGCAAAACAGCAGGCACAGCCGGAACCTGCAAAACCGGCAGCACCCGTTCCTGCTAAGCCGTCCCGCCAGAGAAAGTCCGGATATGATTTCTCACCGGTCATCTCACCGATCTTCGGTGTTGATGAAACAGATATGAACGCCGTTAAGGCAACCGTAGGCTCCAGAAGGGGAAAGAAGGATGACGAAAACGTTTCGAAAGTCATCAGCCCGATCTACGGTGCAACCAAAGAAGAAGAGTCACCGCTCGCCTCCGCTCCGAAACCGTCAGCTACCATGAAGCCTGTACAGCGTGCGGAAGAGTCTGTATTTAATGCGCCTCAGTCAGCTGCGCCTGCTGCAGCGGCTGCAGATGACGATGTTCCGGAATTCTCACTGGATGATATCCTGAGAGTCGGGGATGAGCAGTATGCAAAAGACAACCGTATGGTCATGCAGTCACTGTTCCCGGATCTTGACGGCAGTGATGAAGATGTTCCGGATGAAACAACTGTTGTTGACAGCAGGAACGTCACTCCTTACGGTACGATTGAAAGGAAAAACTAATGAAATACTATTTCATCGGCATTAAAGGCACGGGCATGGCTGCTCTTGCCTGCATGCTGCATGATCTGGGAAACGACGTAAGCGGAAGCGATCTGGCGAAGCATTTCTTCACGGAAGATGAACTTCGCAAAAGAGAGATTCCGCTCTTTGAGTTTTCACCGGACAACATTCCGGATCATGCATCTGTCGTGATCGGCAACGCCTTCCTGGAAGACTTCCCGGAGGTGATCGCCGCAAGAAACAATCCGACATGCACATGCATGCGCTATCACGAATTTGTCGGATCATTCCTGAAGCCTTATCATCTGATCGCGATCGCCGGAAGCCATGGCAAGACGACAACGACCGGAATGATGTCATGCGTCATGAAAGAAAAGGGAAACACGGGCTGGCTGATCGGGGACGGCAACGGCCATATCGATACGGCTACGGAATACTTCTGCCTGGAGGCAGATGAATTCCGCAGACATTTTCTTGCCTATACGCCTGATTACGCGATCATCAATAACGTTGAGATTGATCATGTAGACTACTTCAAGGACAAGGCGGATTACCGCAGTGCCTATGAAGAGTTCTCATACAATGTCAGAAAAGCAATGGTGCTCTGGGGTGATGACAGTGAGGCAAGACTCCTGAAGCTGAATCCCGATATCGAGCACTACTGGTTCGGTGAATCGGAAGGAAATGATTTCCGGGCAGTGAATGTTGATGAACGCAGCGACGGAATGGACTACGATGTCATGTTCCGCGGTGAGTTCAAGGGTCATTTTTCCCTGCCGTTTGTCGGACATCATCTGCTGCTGGATTCCCTTGGCGTCATCAGCACAGCACTGCTGGAAGGCATGAAGGCTGAAGACATTGAGCGCGGACTGTGCAGTTTCAAGGGCGTCAAGCGCAGATTCGTGATCGAATATGACGGAGACAATACCTATGTGGATGATTATGCGCATCATCCGACGGAAGTAGCAGTGACGATCGCTTCTGCCAGGAAGCGTTTCCCCGGCAAAAAGCTCGTCGCGATCTTCAAGCCGCACCGCGCATCCAGAGTCCTGTTCTTTGCGGAACAGTTTGCGGATGCTTTGAAACAGGCGGATAAGGTTTATCTCTGCGACTTTACCAGCATTGATGATAAACAGGACGGAACAGATATCGATATTACATATCTGCAGGAACGCATACCCGGGTCAGTCGTTCTGAGTGAAGATGAAACAGGGGCGAAGGTTCTTTCAGAAGAAAAGCCTGCAGTATTCCTGTTCATGTCAAGCAAAGACATCTACTGGCTTGCGCAGCTGGTTAAAAAACACAACTGATGACAGGGGACCTGAAACAGGTCTCTTGTTTTTTTATGTTTATCCATGATTAAAATGATCAGTATTTTTACATGGCAGGCAGCAGGATAAATTCAGTTAAGCGCTACCACCAATGTTGAAAAGATTTTCATAAAGAATTATACTAAAGAAGCAGAGGTATGAAATTATGGATGAATTATTACTTGCATTATCGAATGTTTCAAGTCAGGTAGTACCGATTGCCGGTGCGCTTGCACTGATTTTTCTGTGTATTGTTCTGAACAGATTATGGAAACTGCTTGAAGCAATCACAGCTACAGTCAAAAATCTTGATCCTACGCTGAAACTTGTAGACCAGAGTATTGAAAAGGTTCAGGCTCCGCTTGATACAGTCGTCAAGCTCAGTCATACAGTTGATGATGTCAGAGACAAGACAGCTGAATCAATTGCACGTCTTTCTACAAAGACAGCCGAGGGCACGGAAAGCCTGAAGAGCTTTGTACAGGAAAAACTGAATAAGGCTGAGGTCACTGAAGAAGAGGCGGCTGAAAATGAGTGATGAACTGAAACAGGCAGCTGATCATTATTCTGAAGTAGAAGAAAAGGTCGCGGAATTGAAAGAAAAGCTGTCGGATCTTGCGGCGGATGTACAGGAAACCGTCGAAAGAGAAGACAGAAAGTATTCGATCCCGGATTTCAAGCGTTCCAAAGACCAGAACAGGTCATTGGAAGATCTCAAGGCAAAAACAGGTGATACTGTCAGCAGATCTTTCTCCGGCACAGTTGAAAGACTCGGAGACTTCTATGACAGAAATCTGAAAGAAACCATTGAAAGTGCTGCAGGCAAGGCAAAGTCAGCGGCTGAGGACGCTTATAATACGCTGTCAATGAAGCTCAGCGATCTTCGCGAAGGTTCCAAAGAAGCGGCAGAGGAAGGCATTGAAAGAACTGCTGAAGCT
>DMBB01000126.1 GCA_003446295.1 Erysipelotrichaceae bacterium | reverse complement strand
TATATCTTCCGTATATGTATTTGGAATCTGTCTTCAATTCTGTTGTTCCGCTCTCACTGTTCCTCAATGAGATCAGGAAATCACCGTATCCATCAGGAAGCTTCCGGTAGTTTCCTGTCTGCCATTCCATGACATCGTCATAGATATACGGATTGCTCGTACCGCCGTCTCCGCTGCCATAGGATCGATAAAACGGTTTATAGGAATCGGAACTGTAAAGGATCGTTCCGTCATGTTCCGTCACAAAAATCAGAAGAGCGTGCTCTGTGCTGAGACGGTCGATCTCTTCAAAGAGGTCTTCTTTCCTGCTGTGTGCTGCGATCTTGTCTGCTGTACGTCTGACTGTTCTTTCAGCAGACATCCGATAGAGAACCGGCATAAATACAGCCTCCAGAAGCCAAAGAAACAGAAAAACACCTGCCGTCAGCAGAACAAACTGTTCCCGGAATTTATCCTGTTCATGTTTCAGTTCGGTCATATCCTCAGTATTCCGCCTTTCTGCTGCATGTGTCAGTTCTGATATAAAGCACACATGAAACGAATCTTATTATAATTCTTTTACATCATACTTCATTCGGCAAATATATCATGTCAGAAAAAAAACCTTCCCGATCGATCGGTGAAGGTCAGTGATGTTTCAATGATTTCAGAGTTCTTCTGCCAGTCTGCGTACCTGTTCCAGTACTTCTTCATTGATCTCTTTGGCACAAGTATAGATGCCTTTATCTTCAAGTCCCAGATATTCCAGGAAGTCTCCTTTAAAGGAGAATTCTGCCCCGACATACATATCCGGATCACCTGAGCACAGGAACATCGCGATTTTGCTGAGATTGAAGTGCTCTTTCGGATACAGTGCTGCATAGAAGCGGTCTATCGTGCATTTCAGCTGTCCGCTGATGCCATGATAGTAGATCGGTGAAGCCAGTATCAGCATTTCTGCTTCTTTCAGAAGGCCATATACTTCCTGCATATCATCCTTCTGGACACAGACCCCGTGTTCGATCTGATGGCAGTGTTCACATGCCAGACATCCATGAATATTCTTTCTGCAGACATCTACGACATTGACTGTATGACCTTTTCCTTCTGCAGTCTCACGGAATGCGCTGATCATTTTTGCTGTATTGCCCTGCGGACGCGGACTTCCGTTCAAAATCAGTACGTTCATTTTCTTCCTCCATTAATACCAATCATGTTTTTCATTGCGGTCCAAAGCATTGATCTGCTGCATCTCTTCCTCAGTGAGCTCAAATCCGAACAGATCCAGGTTTTCCCTGATATGATCGGGGTTAGATGAGCCGGGTATCACAATGATGCCCCGTTGTAGATCCCACCTGAGTATGACCTGGGCAGATGATACCTGATGTGCTTCTGCGATGGCAGTGATCGTTTTATCCCCGAGCAGTTCTGCGGTATGTCCTCTGCCTCCCAGCGGATACCAGCACTGTACGACGATCCCTTTTTCCTGAATAAACGGCACGACGTCCTGTTCCTGGTAATACGGGTGGATCTCATTCTGTACAAGTGCAGGCATGATCTTCACCTGCGGCAGAAATTCAGTCAGTTCTTCGATATACCAATTGGATAAACCGAGTGAGCGGATCCTGCCGGCTTCAACGTATTTTTCCATTGCATGGTAAGCCTCGACATCTCCTGTTCCGGGATGATGCAGCAGCATCATATCAATATAGCCGATATCCAGTTTTTCCAGTGCTTCATCGATCGCGGACTCCGGATCAGAGAACTGTGTCGGATATATTTTTGTGATGACAAAGATGTCTTCCCGGTCAATGCCGTATTCTTCCATAGCAAGGCGGACGCCTTCTCCGACAGCTTCTTCGTTGTGATACATGTACGCTGTGTCGATCAGTCTGCCGCCTTCCGCCAGCAGTGTTTTGACCGAATTGACGCATGTATCATGGTCCAGCGCATATGTTCCAAGTCCGAGTATGGGCATCTCATAGCCGCTGTTCAGCATGACTGTTCTGTTTTCAAAATCAAATGCATGATTTTCCGGGACAGCAGTTTCCGAGACCGGTTCAGCTGTTTTCTGCACCGTCTCTTCTGTCTGGTCTGATTGCGGCTGAGCGCTGCGGCAGCCGGAAAGACAGACCGCTGCCAATGCAAGATATATCAGCTTTTTCATGATCTGTCTTTCTCCCTGAACATGTTATTTCAGATATTCTGTGAAGAAGTCTGTCAGCTTGTCAAACGGAATGACATGATCCTTGCCGCCGTCATACAGGTCTGTATGAGAAGCGCCGGGGATCAGATAAAGCTCTTTATTGGAAGTATATTTGCTGTTGGTGATCATATTTTTGTAAGCATCTTTTCCGAAGTAGCATGAATGTGCTTTATCACCATGAATGATCAGTACGGCTGAGCGGATCTCATTGGAATACTTCAGGATCGGCTGATTCATGAATGATTCACAGCCGATGACATTCCAGCCGCCGTTGGAATTCAGAGATCTCTCATGATATCCGCGCGGTGTCTTGTAATAGTCATAATAATCCTTGACAAAGTAAGGAGCGTCTTCCGGCAGCGGATCAACGACGCCGCCTCTGAGCTTGTATTCTCCTGCTTTCAGGTCAGCCAGACGCTGCGCACACATCGCAGCTTTCTTTTGATATCTTGCTTCCTCATTGTCTTCGGAGTCAAAGTAACCGTTGGCATTGACTCTTGTCATGTCATACATCGTTGAAGCAACTGTTGCCTTGACACGTGTGTCAAGCACTGCTGTGTTCAGTGCCATGCCGCCCCATCCGCAGATACCGATGATGCCGATCCTCTCAGGATCAACACGGTCATTCAGTGAGAGGAAATCCACTGCTGCCATGAAGTCTTCTGTGTTGATATCAGGAGATGCCATATAGCGGACATTTCCTCCGCTCTCTCCGGTAAATGAAGGATCAAACGCGATGGTCACGAATCCGCGCTCTGCCATTGTCTGTGCGTACAGACCTGAGCACTGTTCCTTGACAGCACCGAACGGTCCGCTGACAGCGATGGCAGGAAGTCTGCCTTCTTTGTTCTTCGGAATATACATGTCCGCTGCCAATGTGATCCCGTATCTGTTGACGAATGTTGCCTTGCTGTGGTCGACCAGTTCACTTTTCGGGAACGTTTTGTCCCATGCCTGCTTCAGTTTCAGTTCTTCTTTTTTCATGTTTGTTTTCTCCTATCATTTGTATTTTTCAGTCTGCCGTATAACGAAGTCCAGACTGTCGATCTTCCTATACTGTTCATGAAGTTCTTCCATCA
>DMBB01000259.1 GCA_003446295.1 Erysipelotrichaceae bacterium | reverse complement strand
CTGCCTCCATTTCTGAAAGCAGATCGTATGACTGATTTCTATTTTAACGGTTCCAGCCTTCCGGAAGATATGCAGATGTATGATCGATCATATCATTGACCAGTGCCTGTATATCCTCTTCCGAGGGATGATGTCCCATGGTCAGCGGGTCATGCATAAATGCCTCGGCAACAAGTTTTCTGCATTCCTCCGCATGGCCGGGTTCCATTGCCGCAGCAGCTGCCCGGTAGATCCGTTCATGATTTTCCACATGCGGCATGGTCAGCTGTTTCATGTCGTCGGACAGCGCGCCTGCTGCGATCGGGCGGACACTGTTATGCGAGAATACAGCATTCGTTTCAACGACTGCATTCTGCGGTAAATTCGGTATCTGCAGGGCATAGTTGGGAATGTTGACGTTGCTGACGACACGGGTCAGACCAAGCAGTGCCTTGATCAGAAGGATCCCTTCTTCACCCGTAGATACCAGTGCGATCTCTTCTTCACCTTTCAGCAGTCTTTCACTGCGGGCAAGACGTCTCTTCAGATCTTCTTTGCGCCATGATACAGGCGTCAGGCTGAACAGCCAGGAACGTGCTGTCTCCGGATCCTTCAGGTATTCACCTCCCGGCATGAACTCCGCAAGATGTCTGTCACCGGCAGCCGCAATCGCCCCGTACCTGTTGAACAGGTCCATCTTGACCTGGTGTCCGCATTTGAACACATCATCCATCCAGCCTTTATCCTGAGGCGCGATCTCCGGTGTATAACCTTCTTCAAAATGCTCGTCGATGTATTTTCTGTATATCGGGAACAGATCCCTGCCATGGCAGGAGGCTTCTGTAAACCACGTAAAATGATTGATTCCGACAACATTGGCCATGACATCATGCCAGTCTTCGACTGTTTCACCTGTCTCGATTTCATAGATGCCTTTCAGTACCTTCTGTGTCCCGAACACCTCGTGACAGCATCCGAACGCCTTGATCTCAGGGAATACCGTATACAGTGTTTTCACCAGCAGTGACATCGGGTTCGTATAATTGATCACCCATGCGTCAGGTGAATATGCCTTGATCGCTTCTGCAATTTCAACAAACATGGGAATGGAGCGCAGTGCACGGATCATTCCTCCGGTTCCCGCTGTATCTCCTACCGACTGCCAGATGCCCAGGCGTTCAGGCAGATGAACATCAAATTCCATCTCATCAAATATTCCCGGCAGAATCGAAATGACAACAAAATCCGCACCGGTCAATGCGTCCTGCAGACTGTTTCTGACTTCGAATGTTCAGTCTCCTTTGGTTTCTTCACGTGACATCAGATGATTGCCGATCACCTGGTTGCGCTCAGCAGCTTCTCTGTCAATGTCATAAAGTCTGATCGTGCCGCTGATCCTGTCTTCCATGGCCAGGTCCGTCATGAATGTCCAGGCCCACCCTCTGGAGCCTCCTCCGATGTATGCGATCTGAATGTCTTTGACTGTGCCGTTTTCCGTGTACTTCATAATGTGTTCCCTTCTGAACAGCCGTTTCTCCTGTTCAATTCCTTTTCGACCTGATTCAATGTGCTGAAAAATCTTTGGGTGGCAACCATCGGACCGACCAGCACCAGCATTCCCAGTGTATTCCATCCGAACATATGCCTGAATGATGTGTAAGGTCCCGGTATTCCAAGTTCGATCGCTTTTTCCTTCAGTTCCTCGGAAATCCTTGCCATCCACACCAGCGTGTAAATGAAAAGCGTGGGAATCCCGATCAGATAAGCCACATAATAGCGCTGTGTTTTTCTGCCGAGTATTTCATCCAGTTCATCCTGCAGGCCGAGTTTCATGTATACAACAAAGAATAATCCTGCCGTAAAAAAATCAATGAACCCGAGCAGAAATCCATGTCTGTCAGTATGTTCAAACTTCATCATATCATTTCCCTGCATTGCATTTTGACCGGATAAAGACATATTCAAAGCGACCCTTCAGTAAAGGCAATATAACACATACCCGGCGGAAATGCATTGCCTGAAAGGAAAACGCCGGTCTGATCATCAGCCGGCGCTGTGTCTTTTACTGACTGTCAGGAAACGGTCATCTGAAGGTGCTGCGGAGAGCCTCCCAATCCATACCGCTCCGTATGATATATGCATCACTGTTCCGCCTTCCCCGATCATAATCATCCACGAAGATAGCTTTATCAGACATTGATGCAAATCTGCCGTCCGACAGCACGAATGTAATGTATTCTCCCTCGAATATGCCGTCACGCAGTCCTGCAATATGTTCCAGCTCAATCGTATCCAGTTCTGCAAGCAGAGCTGTGCTGTCAAACTGATCCACGCCGCGGAACTGCGATTCTACGATCTTCACGATCTTTGCGTCAGATCCCAGTATCAGCGATGCAAAGCTGCCCCGCATATCGCTCACAGATATGATCCCGAAGCTCATGGCACTCACGAAGACAGCAGCCATCAGCAGCCATGTACCGGCCTGCCGCTTTCTGAAATGAAGAATCCCTTTCAGCCGGTAGCGCAGTGTTTCCGCAGAATCAGACAGGCTGGTGGTGCATCCGCCGGCAGGTGCCGAGGCTTCCAGAAGCAGATGTGCATATGCCTTCCGCTGTTCATCGGTCATGTTCTCCGTAACGATCTCATCACAGCTGAGTTCAAGGTCACCAGCAGCCTTTTTGGCAGCGAACCATACCAGCGGATTGAACCAGCAAAGCGCCCTGCAGAGACAGAGGAAGACCTTGGTGTCCACATCGCATCTCTGAAGGTGATGCAGTTCATGAATGAAGATCATTGAAAGTTCTTTCGTTGTATATTCATACCGCGGCAGGACCGTACAGCGTGTCTGATTTATCTGTCCCATGGAAAACGGTGCAGATACATCCGCCCTCAGCAGTCTGACCGGTAAGCTGTAATTCAGAGCGTCCCTTTCCCGCTGCCAGACCGCCAGTGTTTCTGCATCTGTTTCTTCAGACGCAGTGCTGAGCACGCGCCGTCTGAACATGATATGGGAAAACAGATAATAACCGCCTGTCACCAGAAATCCTGCAAGCCATACGCCTGCGATCATCGGCAGAGATGACCGCGGGATATACAATGTCAGCTTTGGCAGCGGTATCGACTGCAGAAGCAGGTATGAATAGTAGCTCAGGAAAGCCGGTACCAGCCACAGGACAGCACAGACTCTGGCACTGAACGTTCTGCGCAGATAAGGGAGTATGATCAGCAGAACAGCAAAATATCCGCTCATGACGATCATCACATCCGCCAGAAGTGCCGCGAACCGGATCAGTCCTTCCTGCAGACCAAGCATCAATATGAATATGATGCCGAACGTCAGCAGGACCCAGAACAGGACCGTGGGTACTACAACAATATGTGTTTCCTTTTCTCTTTCAGAGGCAAAAAGATTACTGCCCTCAGAACCGTGTTCCCTTTGCCATGCTCTATGAAATCCGATCCCGAAAACAAGCGCAGTAATGCCTGCCCATACCAGCTGTCTGATGGTCATAGTTTATTCTCTTCCAGGAGAGCCTGCAGTTCTGCAAGCTCTTCCTTTGTTATCCCGCTGTCGCTTAATGATACGGCAAATGCAGAAAGCGATCCCCCGTACAGGCGGTCGAGCAGTCTGCGGCTTTCTTTTGCAAGATAATCCCTGCGTGAAACAAGCGGTGTATAAACATTCATCCGTCCTCTGCGTTCCGCATGCAGGAATCCTTTGTCACACAGACGTGTCAGAAAGGTCAGGATCGTACTTGGTGCAAGCTGTTTTTCACGCAGAAGTGTTTCTTCGATCACACTGCGTGAAACAGGAGGCTCACAGTCCCAGATGATCTGCATGATCTCCAGTTCACCGTCCGGCAATGAATGATGTTTTTTCATGACGCACCTTCCTTCTACATTTGTAGTAATTAAATTCTACACCTGTAGAAGATCTGTGTAAAGACCGGTACATGTATGCATACAGCCATTCATAATAAAACACCCGCAAAGAGTATCAGATCCTCTTCACGGATGAGCAGTTTCTGCTACAGTTCTTTGATCTGCGGACTGAACAGCAGGATCACAGCAGTGACCGCAAAGCCCAGCGTACAGAAGGCAAGGAGCGCTGTACTGCCGAAAGCATTCAGTATGATGCCTACCCCGAAAACCAGATATACTTGCGCACAGGCATAGACTGCTTTAAATGAATTGGGATATCTGCCCAGTGTTTTCTTTGCTTCCGTCAGCGCTTCCGGATTCATTGTCCGGCAGTACTGACTGATCCGGTCCACAGCAGAATCCAGATTGTTGTCCTTCATTCTGTAACCAAGCAGAACATCAACGGATGTATCAAAGAAATCCGCCATCTCTGCGACCAGATTCAGCTCCGGCTGAGATAATCCGGCTTCCCATTTATATACTGCACCGACTGTTACGCCAAGTGCCTCCATTTTCTGTTTCCAATGTCATTATATTTGGAATGGCGTACAGGCTGAAGACACTGCTCATACTGAAATGATATTAATTTTTATACCAGCAGTATGGTTTTTCTGTGATCGCTGACCTTCCCATTTGAAAATCCCGCCTCTGCAGGCAGTGCATTCATTATCTGCACGATCTGGTCAGGCGGGATCATGTTGATCTTCTCTGTTTCCGGTATCAGTTATCAGCTCTGGAGAATCCGTTCTTCATATGCTGGCTGGCAATGAGCATCAGCTGATTGATTGCTTTGGTACTCTCTTCTTTTGCCATGCCGCAGATCTTTTTGTTTGCTTCTTCGAGCAGTGACAGATCACCGCTGTCTTCCATCTTTGCATCATATTCATTCAGCAGACGATGGGTATTGGACGCAACCGCATTCTGATAGCGCTCGATCACCTGGATCGTATAACCGTAATGGGGATCTGCGAGCACACCGGCAAGACGGCTTGCCCAGTAGAAGTTCTCTGTTGAAACATCAAGTGTAACATCACTGATGTACTTCGGCAGTTTCGATACATTCGTATAGATACCTAGCATTGCATTGAATGCATTGGCGCCGTATGAGATCCATTCCACTGCCTGCAGTTCCTTCGGCATATAGCCGCGGATCTGACAGAGCACAGTCACACCGGTACGGCTGATGCCGATCGGACGGTAGATGCCTTTTTCCGGAACGTCAGCTTTCTGATACGGGTTGTACGGAGTGCCCTGATAATAAGATGACAGGATATGCTTCATATCTTCCGGCGTGATCTTCTTCTCAGGTATCAGTGCCCAGGGAATATCATCATTCTCCGGTGTATAATCTGCGTTTTCTCCATCCCAGCGGAATGTATTCGGGTTGAAGTAGCGACCGATATACCATGCACGCGGGTTGTTGTATACATGGTCAGCATCACTATGCGAGCCATAGACATATCTCGGATTGAAATTTCCATCCAGGTTGAGATCCAGATGATACTTCTCTGTGAATTCCTTCAGATCGGATGAGCACATGAAGTTCTTCTTTTCTCCATAGGCATCCTTGAAGTCAAAGTAATCGATACCCAGTCTGTTTGGCATGATGACATATTCTTCATCCTTTACCCTTCTTGCCATCCAATGATGACCGCCGATGGTCTCAAGCCACCAGACTTCATCCGCATCATTGAACGCAATGCCGTTGGATTCATACGTTCCGTATTTCTCCAGAAGAGCGCCGAGGCGTTCCACGCCTTCACGTGCGGAGTGAATATACGGAAGAACGAGAACCACAAAATCCTCTTCACCAAGACCGCCGATCTGTTCCGGTGAAGTACGTGTCTTTGCTTTGTATACCACCATCGGGTCTGCACCGAGCACCCTTGGATTGGAGGTGATCGTCTCTGTCGCAGTCATTCCGACATTTGCCTCATTGATGCCGCTGGCTGCCCAGATCCCGTTTTTCGGATCTACGCTCGGGCATGCAGTATAGCGCATCGGGTCATCCGGCAGTGTAACGCTGCAGTGACCGATCACGCTCTTGTATTCTTTCTTCTGATCCTTGGGGTGTACAACGATCGTCTTTTTGACATCAAAGAAACCATCATCTGTTCTTGCGATCATTGTGGATCCGTCATAGCTGGCTTTTTTGCCAACCAGAATTGTTGTGCATGGCATATTGTTTATCTCCTTTGTACTACGTAATTGTATGCGCAAAGTGATAAAACGCAAACTGTCATGAATCAATTTTACCCATCAAAACACCATAATACTTTC
>DMBB01000289.1 GCA_003446295.1 Erysipelotrichaceae bacterium | reverse complement strand
ATGAATACATGGGCATCATCACCGATGATCTCACGCACTCTGTACAGACTGCCCTGTTCCACCGTGACTGTATAATCTCTCTGTTTTGTATGTACCTGAATTTCCATAGGCGATCCCTCCGAAAACAAAAAGCCGCATGGCATCATCCATGTGGCTGTAACTGCTCTACCATCAGATAATGCCGTCATACTGCATAAAAGCGGTCATTATCTGCAGATAACGTCCGCACTATCCAACGTAATAATAATAGTAACTTCTGAATGTTTTCATATGTTTTCCGATGTAAGTATATTACAGCGGTCATGCATCATCAAGCATTGATTTTCTGAAAATCTTTTCAAGAGTGCCACGTTCATGTTTTTGAGGAACACTGCTATAATTCATCACATGAACACAGTCATACGAAGGATCAATATCCTGTCAGATCTGATCATTCCAGTACTGTTAGGTATCCCGATGATCATGACAGGTTTCCGTACGAATTATTCCGGCATCGCGGCAGAAGGACTGCCGGTATTTTACATATGCCTGATCCCTGTGATGGTCTATACAGTGATCATGACATACCGGATCTCCGTACGGAATCATATCCGCATCCTCTGGGCGCTTTATATTTCCCTCTTCATCCTGACCCTGGTCATTCCCTACCATGTGCCGGAAGATATGAGTTCCCATATGCATCTGTTCTGCGCATACGGTTCGGTACTGGTCTTCAATGTGATCATGCTGAAAAGCATGCTGAAAAGACCTCAGCTGCTGCGCAGCTACCTGTGCATGTGCATCCTGTCCGGACTTGCATGTTTATGGGACGGCACGATCAACGGACCGGCAGAACTGCTCTATGCCATCTCCATATCCTGCCATCTCACAAGAGTATGAAAAAAACGTCCATTGTGTCTATTGGACGTTCTTTTTGTCTGATCAGCCGTTGACTTCTTTGTATGTACGGCGGGATTCACTCAGATTGTCTGTATAGTAACGGACAGAGAGTGTTCCGTCATTGGCTTCAACAATATAATAGTCGCCTTCGAGCATGCAGTCCTTGACTGCAGCTACTGCTGTATCCATATTGTCAACGCCTGCTTCCAGTTCAGTCAGAAGGTCACCTGCATTGACTTCGATCCAAAGCCAATCAAGATTGTGAGCTTCCCACTTCTTCCAGTTGATTACATCCTTGTATTCCTGATAGGACTTCTTAACAACTTCCGGTGCAGGTTCAGCAGTCTTCTTAACTGCTTTCTTCGCTGTTGTCTTCTTAGCTGTTGTTTTCTTTTCTGTAGTTTCAGCTTTAGCTGTCTTCTTTGTGGTTTTCTTAGCTGTTGTTTTCTTTTCAGCTGTTTCAGCTGCTGCTGTTGTCTTAGCAGCTTTCTTTGCGGCGGGCTTTTTGGCTGTCTTTTTAGCTTCGGCCTCGACTGTTGCAGCTGCTGTTTCTTCTGCCTTTTTCTTTGTCGGCATATAAAATCCTCCCTCGAAGCATTCGCCTCATTGCATGATTATATCACTATTTTCCGATAATTAAGCCATTTTTGCATTTTTTTACAAACTTTCAGTGTATCATATTATGTACAACAGGACATTGAACGATCATGATTACAGACAGCACAGGAATGAAACAAATAGAAGCTGCGTCAGGTTTGTCTGTCTCCGAGCTTATGGAACGGGCAGGTTTTCTTGTCGCAGAAGCATTGAAGGAACTGGTTACACCGGGATCACGGATCCTGTTTCTTGCAGGAAAAGGAAACAACGGAGGCGATGCTTTCGTTGCGGCCAGACTGCTGAAACAGGAATACACCTGCAGAGTCATTGCGGTCAGCGGCAAGCCTTCCACGGAAGCAGCGGCCGAGAACCGCGCGAAGCTGAGCAGACGCACGTTTGCCCCGCTGAAAAACTTTGATCAGGAACTGGCAGCATCCGATGCCGTCGTCGACGCGGTATTCGGGTTCGGTTTTCATGGTGCACTCCCTGCCAATCTGAAAGCATTGTTTGAAAAGGTCAACAGATCGTCAAAACCCGTCTACAGCATCGATATCAACAGCGGTGCAGAATGCGATACGGACAGTTTTGACAAAGATGCCATCCGCTCGGATGTCACCTTTGCGCTGGACTGCCTGAAGCCGTTCCATATGCTGAGGAAGGAACACCATCTGTTCCGTTCCGTCAAGCTGCTGTCCATGGACCTGCCGCATACGATGCCTTCAAAAATACATGAAATGAATGAAGAGATCTTCTTTCAGAATTTCCCCAAGAAAGAAGAATCAGCTTATAAGGGAAGCCATGGCAAGATCCTGCTTGCGTCAGGCGGAAAAGGCATGGCTGGTGCTGCATGCCTGAACATCCTCGGGGCTTCTGCGATGGGTGCAGGCTATATTGAATGCGCACTGCCGGAAGAGATCTACGCCATCCCTGCATCAAGATTCATTACCACGGTCTATCACCCGTTCAACGACTATAACTGGAAGGACGTCATCCTGCCCCTTGTTACAGGCGCCAGCGCCATCGGCATGGGCAGCGGTGCTGTCAGAATGCCGCATAAGCAGGATGTGATGGACCTGATCCTCCAGAACAGCAAGGCGCCCGTTATTCTTGACGCGGAAGCGCTCAGAATGCTCGTGCATAATACCTATCTGCTGCGCTTTGTCAAAGCGCCTGTCATTATCACGCCTCATATCGGAGAGTTTGCGGCACTGATCAACAAGCCTGTTCATTATGTCATGGACAACAAAGTCAGGCTTGCGGCGGAATTTGCGGACATGTACGGCGTCATCGTTGTCCTGAAAGGCGCCAATACGATCGTTGCCAGCCCTTCGGGTGAGTACTATTTCAATCAGAGCGGCAATCCAGCCCTTGCCCAGGCAGGCAGCGGTGACATATTGACCGGCATCATGACAGCCATGCTGTCGTTTACCGTCGATATATTCAAAGGCGTGTGCATGGCAGTGTGGATCCACGGATATCTTGCGGATATCGGCTTATCCTCCCACAGCATGCAGGCTTTCCCGTTTGAATGCTATCCCCAGCTGATGGACCAGCTGTTCCGCAAGCACGGATATTGATCAAAGACTGCAGCAGCCTGCTGCAGTTTTCTTCTGCCCTCAGGTTTCATGCAGGCATGGTATCTGCAGGCAAAAATAAAGGAAGCTCGCGCTTCCGATATGTTATCCTTTCAGACCTTCCTGCTGACGCTGCATGTTTTCGACAACAACGTCATAGATGTCACCGATGGACTGTCCATATTCCAGAACCAGCCAGGGTTCATTCGTATGGAAGTGGATCTTGATCAGTGTGTCATCACCGACGACCAGCAGACTGTCTCCTTTGAAATGTTCATCGATATAATCGTGGATCTCATCCTCATCAAGGTTCTCACCATCGATGAGCAGCTGTGTATCAAATTTAAATTCCAACTGTTCCATTAGTTTTTCTCCTGTTAACGCATCTATTATAGCACGAATAACGGTTAGGTCTATCTAACCGCCTTCTGATTCAGATACAGGATCAGTTTTTCAGCCTGTCTGATCCCGTCGATCGCGCTGGACACGATCCCGCCCGCATAGCCGGCCCCCTCTCCGCACGGAAATACGCCTTCATATGCCGGGCACTGTCCTGAATCATCCCGTTCCATTCTGATCGGGGAAGATGAACGGGATTCCATCCCGGTCATGATCCCCCTGGATATGAATCCGGGTATTTTATGTTCAAACGCCGCGAAACCTTCTTCCAGTGAAGCATTCATCTCGTCTGTAAACAGCGTGTGCATATCTGTCGGGACGATGCCTCTTGGATAAGTAGACATGATCACCGGCTGTTCACTGACACAGTGCTTCAGGTAATCCCTGATATTCTGCGACGGTGCCCGGTATCCTGTACGCCAGGCATTCTGTTCCAGCTGTTTCTGATAAAGAAACCCGTCCAGTGCATGTCCTTTGTCAAAGTCGGATGTTCTGACCTGGACAAGGATCGCGCTGTTTGCGTTTTTTCCGTCACGCGCGCTTTCGC
>DMBB01000037.1 GCA_003446295.1 Erysipelotrichaceae bacterium | reverse complement strand
TAGATCTGCCTTCGTGTATCTTCATCAAAACTGTTTTCGTTATAAAGCAGATTTCCGGCATTCCCTGAGATCGTTGTCAGCGGCGTACGCAGGTCATGAGATATCATCCTGAGAAGATTTGCCCGAAGCTGCTCGCTCTCAGCAAGGACTGCCGCAGCCTCTTTCTCCCTTGCATTCTTCTCGTTTTCAAGCGCGAGCGCGCATTCACCCAGAATGGAAAGAAGAATACTGTACTCGGAATCATCCGGGCGCCTCTGATCCGCTTCAATTCCGATTACACCGTATACCCGTTCCTGTACGCGAAGCGTGAGATACAGGTAATGTACATCAGACATTGTATCTGTCGTGGCTCCGGCAGCATGGTTGTTGCGGAATGACCACTCAGCCGCGGCGTATTCCTTCTGCCTGTCAAACGTAACTTCCTGTGCTCCCTCGCTTCCGAATATCATTGGTTCCGACAGCCGTCCTTTTACTGCTTCAAAAACGATCACGTTCCTGTCCAGGAGCTTCTGCAGCTGCTGGGCCGTCGCCCTGTAAATCTCCTCCCTGCTCTTTGCCTTTGAGAGCATCTGATTGGTGTCAAAAAGCGTTTTTGTCCTGTGCGCGATCTTGGCTGACTGTGTTGCCTGTTCTTTATATCTTCCGGCAAATCTTCCGGTAATATACGCAGTCAGAAACATGACGACAAACGTTACCGGATATCCTGTTCCATACGCTGTCAGCGAAAATCTGGGGATCGTAAAGAGATAATTGAAAATGAAAACGCTGGCTGCCGATGATATCAGGCTGTAGATCTGATGCGGAATCGTTACTGCCGTAAGCAGAACTCCGAGAATATAGACCATGATGATATTGGAATCTGTAAATCCAAGATCATGGAATAAAAGGCTAAGGAGCGTCGCTCCAAGCAGTATGCTCAGGCTTATGAGAGAATCCCGCAGTATATCCAGGCCGGCTCTTCCGGTCCTCTTTCGCGGACGATACGGAGCATCAGCCATCCTGTCAGGAATAATATGTATCTCGAGGTCCGGGGCATGCGCGATCAGCTGCTCTGTAAGAGCGCCTTTCCCGAGAAGATGTTTTCTCCTGGCGGCGCTCCGCCCGAGAACGATCTTGGTTATACCGGATATTCTGGCAAACTCCGCGATCAGGAAAGCTACATCCTCTCCATATGCCGTTTCTACGCTCGCTCCGAGCTGCTGGGCGAGTTTCTGGTTATCCAGCAGGCGCTGCCTGTTCTCATCCGTTTCAGCAGCAAAATCAGGAGTTTCTACAAAAAAGGCAGTAAACCGGCCGTTAAAAGCATTTGCCATACGCGCAGCTGTCCGGATGATCTTTGCGTTTGACGGGGCAGATGACAGACATGCCAGAATATGCTCATCCGTATGAAAACTGTCACGATCATGAAGATGCTCCGTGACCCGCCTCAGTCTGTCCGCGCATCTTCGAAGGGCTACTTCCCGAAGCGCTGTGAGCTGCTCAAGCGTAAACCTCGAATCTGCAGAATTATTCTCATGAAGGCGCTCCATCAGTTCCTTGGCTTCAATATCGATCAGAACGACCTGGTCCGCATTGTCGAAGACCGCGTCCGGTATCCGTTCCCAGGTCGTGATTCCGGTAATTGACGCTGCAATGTCATGAAGGCTTTCAATATTCCCCACATTCACAGTCGTGAATACGTCGATACCGGCATTCATAAGCTCACCGACATCCTGATACCGCCTCATATGACGGCTGTCTTTTGGATTCGTGTGAGCCAGATCATCCAGAAGCAGAATCTTAGGCCTTCGCTTAAGAGCACTGTCCAGGTCAAATTCATCCATAGGACCGGAAGAAGAAAGCAATTCAAGTCCTCCGAGCAGATCAGGCATGGCGTTGGAAACGCCTGTGGATATGCATCCCACAAGCACATCTTCCCCTCGCGCTTTCAAGGCCTGCGCCTCCCGGAGCATAGCCTGTGTTTTTCCTATCCCTTCAGCATAACTGAAAAAAATCTTCAGCCTTCCTCGTTCAGTCTGCTGCATTCAGAACCTCCTGTTTCAGTATCACGCCGCTCTTTCCACATGAATTATAATATCTGTATGCGGGAATTACAACCAATGCTCTTCTTTAATGCAGTATGGCTGCTGTTCACATCCCTGCCGGCATATGATCTCAGACCATCCGTGCCTCGCACGTTCGCTGAATCCGTGATACTTTCTTCTGAAACTTCCGGGGCATCTGCCATCTCTTTTTCAGTCTCACTCCTGTTCTCTTCTATAAATTTATCCACTTTTCTGACGGCATACATGCCAATCAGAAGTACGGCTCCCAGAGCCAGGAACAATGGCAGGTACATCATTCTGATCACCTCTCCTCCTTACCAGTATGCAAGATCCGTTTTACTGTATATGGAAACATTTCTGAACGGATCTCACATTTCCGAGAACAAGAATGGAACCGTTCCAGGGAAGCGGAGTATCAGGAGAAACATTCATTCTCAGCCTTCCTCCTTCCCTCATGCCAAGTACATTGATATTGTATTTTTTTCGTATATCGAGCTGGAGGATCGTCTTCCCATGCCATTCTGAAGGAACCTCGAGTTCATAGATGGAATAATCTTCGTCCAGTTCAATGTAATCAAGAATATGATCTGAGGTACAGCGGATCGCTGTCCAGGCTGCAAGCTGCTTTTCAGGATAAACAACGTGGTCCGCCCCGTTCCTGAGAAGGAATTTCTCCTGGATCCCCGTGCTTGCCCTGGCAATGATCTTCTTAGCCCCAAGCTCACGCAGCTGGGATACTGTTTCCAGGGAATTCTGGAAGTCATCTCCGATCGTCACGATGCAGACATCATAATTGCGTACGCCAAGAGATGAAAGGAACTCCGCGTTCGTACTGTCGCCGATCTGCGCGTTCGTCACGATCGGCAGGATGTTGTTGACCCTTTCCTCGTTGATATCTACAGCCATGATCTGGTGATCCAGTTTATTTAATTCTGCCGCTATATGTTTTCCGAATCTTCCCAAGCCAATCAACAATACTGTTTTCATATCATTCCTCTCCTTTATCCTACTGTCAGCCTCTCCTGGGGAAGCCTGGTTGTCTTTCCGTGTGTAGAAGCCACCGCGGAAAAGATCAGCGTCAGTCCTCCGACTCTGCCGGTATACATGAGAACGATCAGGATATACCGGGATAATGCTGACAGTGATGGCGTTATGCCAAGCGTAAGTCCCACAGTTCCTATGGCTGACGCAGTCTCAAAAAGACATGTCAGAAGAGGCAGTCTTTCTGTCCTGCTGATGATACATCCTCCCACAAGAAACATAGTTAAATACATCGTAACGATCGTTGCGGCATTCCGAATGGTCTCATCAGGTATTCTTCTTCCGAACAGGTTTGTATGGTCATCCCTGCGGAAGACGCATATCGCGGTAGAGAGCATAGCTGCCAGCGTTGTTACTTTCATACCGCCCGCAGTTGATCCGGGCGCGCCTCCTGTCAGCATCAGCATGATGACAACAGCCAGAGAGCTCTCGCTGAATTCATTCAGATCGACCGTATTAAATCCGGCTGTCCTTGGCGTCACTGACTGAAAGAGAGCCATCCATATCCGTTTTCCAGCCGGAACAGACTGCATTTCAAAGAAAAAGAAATACACGGCCGGGAGTACGATCAGTACAGCTGTAACAGCCAGTATCACCCGGCTCTGGAGCCGGTATCTTCCCAGTTTATGCTTCTTTTCCGTAATGTCCTCCCACATCAGGAAGCCTATGCCCCCGGTAACGATCAGCGCCATAACAGCAGTATTTACGACCGGATGCGAGGCATAATAGGTTAGAGATGAGAATTGTTCCCTTGCGCCCATAAGATCAAATCCAGCGTTGCAGAACGCTGAGATCGAATGGAACAGGCCGTACCATATTCCTCTGCCGATTCCCATATCCCTGCAGAAAACTGCCGACAATATCACTGTACCGATCAATTCTATGATGATCGTTGTACGTATGATAAATCCGGTCAGTCTGACTATGCCACCTACCCTCGGCGCAGCGATTGCTTCCTGCATCGTGCTGCGCTGCTTCAGGCCGATCTTCCTGCCTGATATGACCGTAATGGCAGCAGCAACCGTAACGACGCCCATACCCCCGATCTGGATCAGGGCTAGGATCACTGCCTGCCCGAAGGGCGACCAGAATGTTGCTGTATCCCTGACGATCAGACCAGTCACGCATACCGCGGAAACAGCAGTGAACAAGGCATCTGAAAATGTCGGGCTCTGACCGCTCTGTGTCGATATGGGAAGCTTAAGCAGAAGGCTTCCCAGCAGGATCACGCCTGCAAATCCAAGTATGATGATCTGGGACGATGTCATTTTGTTTCCAAACTTCAGCATTATTCTATCCCCCATACTTTTGTATCCTACTATCTGATATCAATTATGGCACAGCCGCCGTGAACACGACATTAACGGTCCTTCTGTGATGTTAAAATCGCATTAAGAAAGGGGCTGTGAAAAAAGTCCTAT
>DMBB01000057.1 GCA_003446295.1 Erysipelotrichaceae bacterium | reverse complement strand
GGTACTCTTGCCAAAATGATAGATCCTTGCCCAGTATTCATCCGCTTCTTCGTCCGTTTCCGGATGATACAGTTCCAGTACTTCATCAGCGTATTCACCGAACCATCTGCGGATACGTTTTTCGAAGTCCTTCAGCTTTGCATGCGAGAAGATGATGAACGGACCGCTCTCTTCTTTGTTGAAGCCATGCAGCACGGCTTCTTCGTTATGGATCCCCTGCTTTCTCAGCTGATACGGCGTATCCGGCAGGACATATCCGTCAATGGTGATATGATGCTGGGAATCCTGTTCATTGACGATCGTTTCCGCTGACAGCTGTCTCAATTCATCCAGGGAAGAACAGCCGTACCGCTCCATCAGCGCCTTGCCGGACGCCAGTGCTTCATCAAACAGACGATAGGAATGCGGCGGCTGAGGAGAGGATACCGTGGAGCTTTCCAGGATCGCTCTTCTGAACAGTCCTTCTGCCAGAGGCGAAACGCACAGCGCATCCACGCATACGGCACCTGCGGATTCACCGATCAATGTGACGTTGTCCGGATCACCTCCGAACTGTTCAATATTGTCCCTCACCCATTCAAGTGCTTTGATCTGGTCGAGCAGTCCGAAGTTTCCTGCTGTTCCTTCCTCCTCCAGCATTTCTTCCGTTGCCAGAAAACCGAATACACCCAGGCGGTAACCCATATTAACTGTAATGATGCCGTTCTTCGCAAAGCCTTCCCCGCTGTAGTCTGCGTACCATGGCTGCCCTGTCTGCAGGGACCCGCCATGGATATAGACTGCTACAGGCGCTTTTTCAACATTTCCTGCAGGCTTCCAGATATTCAGATACAGGCTGTCCTCGGAGTTTGCCTCCCGGTAGTTGTCCTGCAGAGAGATCCTGTAATCATGGTATCCAATGATCTGCGCCATGGAACCGATGAACGGCAGATTCTGTACCTGCATGGACATCGGCGCAAACGCGTCACATTCAAGGATCCCCTCCCATTTCTCAGGATCCTGAAGTTTCTTCCAGCGCAGTTCTCCGACAGGAGGTGCGGCATAAGGGATGCCGGCAAACAATTCAACGCCGCTGTCCAGAACGACACCGCGTACCTGTCCGTCAGCTGTTTCATATACATCCGTTTTTGCGGCATTTCTGCTGTTTGAAGCAGGAACACGGCGGACCGGCGGCCAGCTGACAAGAATGATGCAGAGACAGACGGCAAGATAGCCAAGCACACTGAGTCCCTTCTGCCACCATTTCCAGTTCTTCATATGTTTTCTGATACAGAAAAACATACCGGATGCAGCCACTGTAAACAAGAGCCAGCCGATAATGGTATTGCGGTTCAATTCCAGAACAGCACAGATCAGTACACTGATGAGTACCGTAAAAATCCAACCAATCAATTTCATTATGCATTCCTTCTTTCAGAGTTATTGTAAGAACCCGTCTTGTTTTTGTCCAGCTGGGCCTTGTTGTACATGCCGGATGACATATCCTATAATGAAGACAGATTTTTTGACACAGCATATCACGGTGCCTTCTTCGGCACATATCGTATCATGGAGGAATTCCTATGAAGATCTGTTACAAGGCAGAGACAGTCCGCAAACAAAACAATTGGTTTTCTGTCATCTGCGATCGCATTGAATTCAGAATATGGTTTCTGACGGATGATATCCTGCGTATCCGGGCAGGCTTTGATGAGACGTTTGATGAAGCGTCCTACAGTCTGGTCATGACCGCATGGGATTCAAGAACAGATGATTTCATGCGTCCGGAACGCAAACGCATTGAAACAGCAGAAGCTGTACTGAGTGATGGTACTGAAGAAGCAGTCATACAGGGAAAACATCTGAAAGCAGTCATCCATAAAGCACCGTTTTATATCTCTGTCTATGATTCAGACGGTACACTGATCCATCGGGATATTCCGGAACTGGGATGGCGTGAAGATCCGAATCACCGCAGACTGCATACCTCGTCTATCGAAGCAGATGATCATTTCTATGGCTTCGGTGAAAAGACCGGTTCACTGGATAAAGCAGAGAGTTATATGAATATGGCTCCGGGAGATGCCATGGGATATAACGCAGAAAAGACCGATTCCCTTTACAAGCATATCCCCTTCTACATCCGTCTGAACGGAACAACAAAAAAGGCCGTGGGATATTTCTACCACAATACAGCGGAATGTTCCTTCAACATGGGACGTGAGAAACGCAATTACTGGCATCGTTATTCCACATATGCAACGGATGCCGGAGATATTGACCTGTTCCTGATCAGCGGGCCGGACATGCATGACGTCATACGGCGCTATACAGACCTGACCGGCAAGTCTGCACTGCTTCCAAAAGCAGCTTTAGGATATCTGGGTTCTTCCATGTACTACGCGGAGCTCCCGGAGGATTGTGATGAGGGGATCCTCCGTTTCATCGATACAGCAAAAGCAGAAGACATCCCGATCGATGGGTTCCAGCTGTCTTCAGGATACTGTGCTGCAGAAACAGAGGAAGGCATCAAACGATGCACATTCACCTGGAATCAGAAACGGTTCAAGGATCCTGCCGCATGGTTCAGTGCCATGAAACAGCGGGGCATTGTCGTTTCCTGCAACATCAAACCGGGTTTCCTGCTGGCACATCCTCTGCTGGAAGAAATGAAGGAAAAAGGCATGTTCATCAAAGCAGACCCGGATCTGCCTGCCGGTTCCCCCGGCAGTCACGAAGGACTGGCAGTCGGTACATGGTGGGGCGGTCCCGGACTCTTCGTTGATTTCACGAATGAAACAGTACGGGAATCCTGGAAAGAATACATCACTTCTTCTCTGCTGCAGTATGGATGCCGTTCCATCTGGAACGACAACTGTGAATATGATTCCCTGACAGATCAGGACTCTGTCGTATCGTTTGAAGGCACAGGCGGTACGATCGGTCATCTTCGTTCCGTCATGGCAAACCTGATGTGCAGGCTGTCAAATGAAGCAATTGAAGCATATGACCCCGATGTCCGTCCGTTCAGTGTATGCCGGGCAGGACATGCCGGTATCCAGCGTTATGCCCAGGTATGGGCAGGTGACAACCTGACCTCCTGGGAGACACTGCGCAGCAATATCCCGACGATGCTTGGCATGGGATTTTCCGGTGTTGCGAACAACGGATGTGATGTCGGCGGGTTCTACGGTCCTGCGCCTGACCCGGAACTGTTTGTACGCTGGGTCCAGAACGGTATCTTCATGCCCCGGTTCTCAATTCACTCGACCAATACGGACAACACCGTAACAGAACCGTGGATGTATACGGAGATGACGCCGATCATACGGGAAGCCATTGACCTGCGCTGCCGGATGATCCCGTATCTGTATTCACTGGAATTCCGCGCGCATGAAGAAGGTCTGCCGATTATGGAAGCAGAGTGTCTTGTATTCCAGAATGATCCGAAGACATATGAAGAAGGCACAGACTTCATGTGGGGAGAATATATGCTTGCCGCAAATATCGTTGAGCAGGGACAAACCGTACGCAATGTATACCTTCCCCGTTTAACCGGAAATGATGAACGGTGGTACAGCTTTGATACCCGGGAAGCATATGCCCCGGGCCAGCAGATCAGTCTGGATGTGGATATCCGTTCCATCCCGCTGTTTGTCAGAAGCGGCGCTGTGATCCCGATGTCAATGAACAGATTGACAAATCTCGGTACGCAGAAGACCACGGATCTGAAGATCCTGTTCGCACCGGATATTGACAGTACATTCACCCTGTATGAAGATGACGGATGTTCCAATGATTACCGGAAAGGATGTTATCTGAAAACAGCGATCAGTGTAACTGCAGGCGTTCAGACAATGATCTCGTTCCGCAATGAAGGCAGCTATGAGACAGCTGTTGAGCACATGGAGTTAGATGTCATACATCGTGAAATAGCACCCTATTCTGTTCGGATCAACGGACGTGAACTGCCTCATTTTCTGCACCGGAAAGCATATGAGGCTTCAAAAGAAGGCTGGTATTACAGCCAGTCACTCAGGTCCGTACAGATCAGATATGAGAATCCCAAAGCAGACCATGATGTCATGATCAGCTTTGAACAGCTTGACCTGATCGGTATGTAAGAAAAACTGTAAAGAAAGAAAAGACAGCGGATGATGTTCCGGAGATCGTTCAGAACATTGTCCGCTGTTTCTTGTTGTTTGTATCAGGATGATCCCGGAACACCTTTGCCAAGAACCTGCAGGCCTTTGCAGCATTGTTTCTCTTTGATCTTCTCAGGGCATCTCAGGATCGAACCGCAGGCGGTATTCACATACCTCTGCCCCTTCAGAAACTGCTGAATACCGTTCATAGCGGATATGCCGGAAGCCCTTTGAATATTCTTTGTCCATATGACAGATGCACAGGACGGCTTTTTCTTCACCAAGTTCTTTCGCCAGCTCATGATAAGGACAGGAAAGAATATCCACCCCGTACATGTCAGGAGGCTCGGATACAAACCGGCTCCGGTAGCCGAGTTTCTCACTGCTTGCCCTTTTCATCACCTGATCGACACGGCTCCATACAAAGCGGTCTGCGCCGGGCAGACTCGTTAAGGCGTGTATGATGTTCGTCTCCTTCCTCAGCACGGCAGAGGCGTTCAGGTCATCTACCGTCCGGAGAAAGAACGCTCCCTGTTCACGATCGGAGGGATCGAAAGCTTTGCGGAAGCCGCATCCAGATCATCCAGAAAAGCAACGACAAAGATCATTACATTCAAAGAAATCAAGTGCGATAAGGCCATCAGTCTGATAACAGGTTTCGATGTCGGTGAAGACCTCTATTATATAGAACGTGTCAGGTACCTGGGCAAACAGGCAGTCATCTATGACACGAACATCTTCCTGATCTCCGAGGCAAAAGGTCTGACAGAAGACATCGCCCGTGATTCCATTTACCGATACCCGGAAGATACGCTCGGCATGACGATCACGACCAGCCGCAGACGTGTGACTGCGGAGCTTGCGACAGAACGGGACCATGAGCTGCTGGATCTCGGGCATTTTGACTTTGTGCTGACTGTAGTCGGACAGGTCTTCAATTCCTGCGGTGTGATGTTAGAATATACAAGGTCACGCCATGTGCCTGATCAGGTATGCTTTGCGGAAACCGCAGTACGTCAGAAAGTCTGATAAACGTGATGTATCCAGCCGCAGGAACTGCCTGCGGCTGTTTTGTTTCATTCCGGCTCAGTATGACCGGAAGAAAGGATCCATATGGAATTATCAAAACATATATCGATCAAAGAAGAACGCGTCACAGCGCAGGAATACATTGCGTTTCTGAAGCGGACGGATCTGGGTTCACAGTATCCTGCTGAGCGTTTTGAAGAACGGATCAGCAAACTCGTCCAAAATGCATCGATCAGTCTGACCGCAAGAACCGATGAAAAGAAGCTGGTCGGCATCCTGTTCGGACTGACTGATTTCTGTTACTGGCTTTATATAACAGACCTCGGCGTCGACAGGAACTATGAAAGAATGGGCATCGGGCGATCCCTCATGAAGACAGCGCATGAGATCGCCGGCGGTGAAAAAGATATCGCAGTATACCTGATCGCAAACGAAAAGGCAGTGCCCTTTTACGAGAAACTGGGAATGAAGAAGGCTGATGATGTCATGCAGTACGATCATATCGACTGGACGCCATTCATTGTGAAATAGCCTTCATCAGATTGTGGATAACATTGTTATCTTCAGTATTTATGCGTATTAATGAAATGCTGATGTATTCGAAAAAAGATGGCCTGAACCATCTTTTTTCAGTATGAATGCCTGCGCTTGTACATGCGGTAGAGGAATGATTCCTCTCTCTGTCCGAACTGATCATCAGGGATCTCGATCATCCATGAGCCATAGGCATTGACGATCTGAGTTCCTGAAGAATGCTGAAGTGTTCTGTGAAACGGACCGTATTCCTTGTGCACATGTCCATGGAACATATACATTGGATGGTATGTCTCCATCAGGTCATTGAAGCAGTCAAATCCCCTGTGGGGAATGTCCTCCAGATCGCCATATCCCAGTGCAGGCGCATGCGTCAGAAGGATATCAAATCCCCCTGTGATCTTCAGTGTATTTCTGAGCTTCCGGATCCGTTTCTCCATTTCTGCTTCAGTATACATATTCGTCCGGTTTCCGTATCTGTATGAACCGCCCAGTCCCAGGATCCTGAGACCTTGGTAGTCATAGACCATGTCTTCTATGGGGATGCAGCCTTCGGGAGGCCTCATCTCATATTTGTCATCATGATTGCCCCTGACATACAGAAGCGGTCTGTTGACCATCGTCGTCAGAAATTCCAGATATGCAGGGTCCAGATCCCCGCATGAAAGGATCAGGTCGACGCCTTCTGTTTTGGAGGCCTGGTAGTAGTCCCACAGACGGGATTCTTCATGATCGGCAACAAGCAGTAATTTCATCTGGATCCTCTGACAGTATCAACGCCTGCAACACGTGTGAGTTCTTTCGCCTCTTCCGAAAGTTTGCCGTATTCGGGGATCACTCCGATCACATTATCATTCAGCCAGTCCATACGAATGATCTGCTCGTTGCTGAGCCTGCCGGCCTTGGCACCCTGAATGATGCCGTTCTGTGATCTGAGTTCATGGCTGAACGGGCTCAGTCTGCCTGCGCGAAGCGCATCCTTCATCAGTTCGATCATCTTTGCGCTGGTGTAAGGAACGGAAGAGGACACAACGATATCCGCTGCGCCTGCCTCAAGTCCCCACCAGTAATTCACTGCTTTGTATTTACCGGCTTCTTCATTGTTCCACTCACCGTCCAGCATTGTCTGTACCAGCTTTTCGTAATACTTTGCCCAGTTGACGACAGGCATTGCCAGATTTCTGATATACCCGTCCTGTTCCAGCTGGCAAAGTCCGAATACCGTACTGTCTTCACTGAGCTGTGCAAGGTCCGGTCCGGAGAATATATCAACTCCCAGATATTTCAGTTCCTTCTGCCAATCCTCGTCATTGACGCCGGACCATCCGAGAATGATCTGTGAGCGCGGGTCGACAAGTGAGGCGCCGATCGCAAACGCATTGATATTCGCAACCGTTCCGTAGATCGGGTAGTCCGCAATATAGCAAATCCTGTGGTTGTCGCTCATCATGGCCGCAAGTGCCCCGAGCAAAAACTTCACTTCGTACATCCGCGCATAATAAGCGCGCACTGCTTTTGCCGGCAGATAAAGCGAACAGTTGAGGAAACGGACATTGGGATGACGGACTGCCGCCTTCATCGTCTCATTGACCTGCAGCGGTGATACGGTAAATACAGCATCACTTGTTTTGGCTGCCTTATCCAGCGCTTCACGGAGCGGCTGTCCGTCCTTTTTGTTTTCATAACATTCCGTACGCACCAGGTCGCCGAACTTCTGTTTCAGGTAGATCCTTCCGACTTCATGATCATAGTTCCAGGAAGATATTTCCGGCGTACTGTCGTAGACAAATGACAGTCTCAGAGGTCTGGAAGCAGTATACTGCGGGATGATCTTTGTCAGATCAGGAAGCAGACCGCTCTTTTTCTCCTGCGGGTTTTCCTTTACAACGATGTTGTCTCCTGAGGAACGGATCTGAACTTCGCTGCGGATCGCCGAGATCTTCTGACGGATCGCAGACGAAGACATACGGCGCAGTTCATCCATACCGTACATGGAAACAAATGTCAGGAAAGCATCGGAAACATTGCTGATGCGGTCCGTGCTTCTCAGATACTCTTTGCGGAACGCGTAGAATGCAGTGTTGATATGCATGCGGAGCTTTTCAGGCCACTGGTTTTCCAGATCCTGATCAAGCAGTTCCGCAAACTTCAGATAGGAAGACGCCTCGCTGAAATCCAGCTCATAAAGCGGGCATACCTTGTAGAACTTCAGGAATGCCTGATACAGCTTATCCGGCTTTGCCGGCATGAGACGCCTGACATCCGCCTGGATCACGGGCATTTCCAGAAATTTGAGAACTGATACCCTCTTGTTGCCTTCCTGCACATAAAAGCGGTGCAGATATTCATATACGAGGATCGCATCACGAATCCCTTCTTCGACCTGTGAAGCATACAACGCTGCCCATTTGCGCCCGAATTCACTTTCCGCATCCAGAAGCGGCATGAAATTGCAGGCAAAAGCATTCTGCCTTCCCTGCGTTTTCGTACCGATGATCTGGTCAGTGGGAATCGATATCACACCGACATTCAATTCCTTCAATGATCCTGTATTGACCAGTTTATCCAGCACTTCGGGATACGGGTTCTGTCCGTTATCTTCAGCCTGATTGTATGCTTTTAAGCCTGCTCTTCTTGCTTTGTTGTATTCATCCATAATGATCACCTCATGGTATTTTACATATAATGAACTTCAGACGAGTTTACGTTAACATGTTTCCTGTTTGACAGCAATTCTATCCTTCAGTAAATAAGTACAGGTTCACGGATCGGGCACTATTTGAGAGCACCGGTGCGGAATCATGCTACAATAACGGAAAGAACAGTGACCGGAGGGCGGACCTATGAAACTATCCACGATCAGAAAAATATTCCTTGTGCTGGCTGTCATCAATGTTGTGCTGTTTTTCATGACCGGGAGTGCTGTATTCCTGTTTGACGGCATCCTGTTCCTGATCGCACCTTATATCCTTCAGTGGTTCGGAAAGAATATCTGAGTTCCCGGACAAAACGAAATAAAACTGCATTCCCGCTTGTGATATGAACGGAATGCAGTTCTTTTTTTATCTTTCGCTGAAAATGAATTTTTCGATTACTTCAGCGATCGCACCGTGATCACAGTCCGCTTCTGTAATGAAGTCACATTCCTTCTTCATCGCCTCGACTGTATTGGCAACTCCGACTCCCAGACCAGCCGCTTTGATCATGGACAGGTCATTGTAGTTGTCGCCCACAGCGATCGTCTCGCTGATATCAATGCCTGTGATATCACAGAGTCTCTGCAGGCCTGCTCCTTTGGACACACCCTTCCGGTTGAATTCCATATAGCGGTTGCTGGAGAACGAAACATCCATATCCTTTGTCAGGTCTGTGATCTCAGCCTGGATACGTTTCAGATATTCAAAATCCGTATTCATATAGATCGCTTTGACGATATCCTTACCCTTCAGGAAATCGATATTGTCATCGAAGATCTCGGTGCACGGCTGACGGCAGGCAAGATATTCCACTTCCTCCGGGAAGAAATTCTTTACCCAGACACGGTCAGGCGTGTAAACATGGAGACACAGATCATCATAACGAAGACCGTATTTATAAAGTGCTTCCGCTTCTTCAAATGTGATCCCCTGGAAATACAGCAGCTTCTCATCTTTGTTTTCGGTGATCGCTCCGCCGTTGTACGAGATCGTATACTGGCCTTCTTTCTGATAAAGGCCAAGCTGTTTCAGTGTATCGTGAACAGAGTTATAGCCTCTGCCTGTGGCAGGAACAAATTTGACGCCCATTTCTGCGGCTTTTTTGATCGCATCGATATTTCTCTGCGAGATCGTTCTGTCCATGCTGATAAGGGTCTCATCGAGATCCGCAACAACCATTTTATACATATGATCTGTCTCCTTTTTCTCTTTTCATCATAACATGCCGGATGCTTCTTTTTGAAAGACATTCCTAAGAATCACACAGCGAGCACTAAAGAAAACGGAGCAGTTCATGAAGACTGTTCCGTCAGATTGTGAATATACTTTCCTCTCAGGATCCGCCGCACGCAGAGAATGTCCTTGACACAGCTGTCTGTGCACATCACTGCATACACTGCCAGGACCGGCCATTTCCAGACAAAGGCCGAAAGATAACCCAGAGGAAGGCCGATCAGCCATTGACAGCCAAGGTCGATCAGGAATGCCGTACGCGTATCCCCCGAGCCTCTCAGCACGCCGATGATGGATATGTTTTCCAGCGTCCTTGGGATCATGATCAGCGCGATCACAAGAATGATCTGTGACGCAAGCATGCGGCTGCTTTCCGTAATATTCGGATACAGCATCAGGAACGGCTTTCTTGCGAGCATTACGATCATGCAGGTCAAAGTACCGATGATCACGCCAAGGATCAGGAATGCTTTTCCCATCTCCCACGCTTTCTCTTCATCACCTGTACCGGTCTGTTTGCCGACCAGGACTGCGGCCGCATTTGCGGCTCCGTATACCAGCACCATAGCCAGCTGGTTCATCATGGCCGCCACACTTGTGGCTGTGGCCATCGTCTCTCCAAGATTGCCGAAGATCGCTATCTGCAGCGTACCTCCCAGTCCCCACAGCAGATCATTGCCCAGGACCGGTATGCTGGTGCGGATATATACAGGCAGAACCGAAGTGTCTATATGCAGGATATCCCGCAGACGGAAACAGATCCTGTCTTCCCTGTATGCCGCATAAAACAGCATGCTTGAAAATTCATATATTCTGGCGATCAATGTACCTAATGCCGCACCGCGCACACCCATGGCCGGCAATCCGAACAGACCGTAGATCAGAATGGCATTTGCGGCGACATTGATCACGGAAGAGACTGCATAAACCGATGTTGCATACCTGACATTCTCAGTCCCCTTCAGCCCGTTGAAATAACAGACAGTCATCGCAGTCAGCGGATAAGCCATGACCGCAATGCAGAAATACTGCAGCCCCGTCTCTACAACAGCCTCAGAGTTTGTAAAAAAGCCGAGGATCTGTGCAGGAAACAGGAAGCACGCACCGCACCATACAATGCATGCGGCAATGACGATCCTGAACAGAAGTCCCATCAGATTGCGTATTGCCGAAATATCCTGTTTTCCCCAGTATTGTGAGATCAATACGGTACCGCCTGCACCAAGTCCGTATAGAAACGTATAGAACAGTGTATACGGCTGCGTTGCCTGCGTAACGGCTGTCACTGCCAGGTCGCCCAGACTCCCGACCATAATACTGTCGGTAATGCTGACAGCATAATTCAGGATGTACTGCAGTGTGATCGGCAGCATCACCGCTCTCAGTGAATTCAGAAATGTCCGGTCTTTGAGAAGCTTCATGTTTCTGATGATACCACGCAATCTGCTTCATGGCTCGTGAAACACCTGAAAACCGGATCGCAATGAGCGGATCCGGCATACTGCTTTCAGAAACAAGGATATACGATGACCGG